>NZ_JBEDTY010000015.1:0-61010 GCF_040119285.1 Alcanivorax sp. | reverse complement strand
CAAGGCCAAGTTCCGCTTATCGGCCAGAATGGCATGTACTCGGGAGGTTGGGTGACCAAAAAATCAGTAGTTCAATAGGTTGAGAGTGTTTTTGCGCTATTTTTCGCGTTTGTCTGCCAGCCCTCAAGTGGATCGAACAAACTCTCGGACCACTCTTCCTGGATGGGGATACAAGGCGTGTTCATTTGTTCGAGCTTCTGCTTGACGTGAACGACGGATTGAAAAAGGCAGGTAATAACACACAATTTACAGGTCATTGGTGCTGGATCATCGGCTGCGCAAACTCCGACGACCGCGCTAGCGGCCTTACATACATGTGTGAAGATTATTATCACAGAATAAGGGGCGGTGTTATCCCGCTCTCTTCCAGAGCCCAACGGGCGCGCCATATATCTGAACTCCGCTCAAGCACCAGATAGTTGCGTTCCGCAATATAGCGCGACTTCTGACCGGGGATACATGGGATTCGGATCGGACACGCCTTGAGCGGCGATTCACCAAATTGTGCAAGGGCCCCCAGAATTCGTGCCCACACCCTTGGCGGGGCGCGATGCGCAATGCCCGAGGCAACCAGCTGGTGTAACCAGCGACCGGCGCCGAGCTTCATCGTGGCACGCGTCGCCAGGTGGATTTCCCCCGAAAGCACCGTGACATCATGGCCGTTGGCAAGCGCCATGTCCCGGATCACCCGAAGCATATCGCACCATTCGTCACGGTGAGCGCGGCTTTGCCACTGATCGCGCAGATCGTCCTCGTATTTCTGCATTTTGGGGATGGCGACCATCAGAGCCTCAAACACCGACAGGCGTGGACCCAGCAACGGCACGCTGGACATCAGGAACGTGTGACCCTGCACCGGGGTCGAGGCCTCAGCTCGAATCATCTTCCAGCCGCCGTCCCCCATTACCTCGTGGCGCGTACGCTCCGACCTCATATCAGGTGCAAGGAGGCGCAGACCGGCTGTGCGAACACTCCAGCCCAGATGCAGCCCGGCAGGATCGTGGAACCGTTCAGGCAGATCACCATCTACTGCGGCATGCTGAAAGGTCAAAAAACTCTCGCGGGCAACATCAAACAGGATTTGGCCGACCGGTGTGTCGGTCTTCGACCCCGGTAGCGATCCCCAGCCATCGCAAATATCGTGGTCGTCCCACTGCATGAGAGACGGCACGCGCGCGGCGATCCAGACAAATTCCGGCGCACGATAAAGCGCCACGTAGCGCTCCAGGAAGCGTTCGCGCAAATAATGGCGCAAATCGGCAAGATCGGCGCGCGAAGGATCCTTGGGGATATGTTCGGGCCAGTCCTCGCTCAGGGGGTGACCCTCGGTGACTTGGTCAGCATAGACCTGATCGCCACCGTGCAGCAGCAGGGAAAACGGCGCGTTCCGGTGATCTTCTGTCAGGCGTGCCCACATCGCATTGCGCTCGGACCCTTCGCGCTCCAGATCGCCGATTTGCTCGCCGTTGCAGGACACATAGGCGATCCGTATATCGCCTCGAAAATCACTTGCCAAGGAGTAACTTTGGCCGTTCCAGGCATAACAGGACGAGCGGTTTGCGGGCAGGTCGAAGCGTGCTCGCCAAACGGTCATATGATCGTATTCCGCGAGGATTTCCGCTGTATGTACGCCGTGGACCGTTTCGATTGGCTCCGGGCACTCGCCATTGTCCGCAATGAAAAGGACAGAGAGCCGTAACACATATTTCTCGACATGGTCGAGAAAGAGAAGCGGTCCGGTCATGACCGGAGGTTCGGATGTCATGCGCAAGGTGGTTCCGATCAGTCTTCGGGCACTACTGTCGCCGTTGTCCTCGTCGCAGGACAGCGGGTATTGCAATCAGCGCGATCAGCCCTGCAACCCAAACCAGCAGAACGACCGTCTTGACAAGAAAATGAATCGATCCACCCGCCCAGCCGAGCAGCCCCTCAATATTGGCCGCATCACGTAAAGCCGTGGCTTCCTCCCCAAGGCCAAACCACTTCGCAAGCCCCGCTCCGGTATCGGCCAGTGGCCCGGCTGCACCGGAGATCCAGGAGAGGACCGGATCGACCAGCCACCAAGCGCCGAGCGAAAGCGCAGACCATATGACCAGCCCGGCCACGATGACCGAGGTCGGAATATTCAGCACCGGCAGGGCTCTGCGTTCGCGATAGCCGGAATGGTCATCGCCCTCATAATACCCACCCATGTCGCGATACCGTCTGTGTTTGGGTCGCCGGAAAAGATGATGTCCCATGATTTGCTTCCTCTAAGGGTGACGTTCACCTCCGCCAACACAACGTATCGCATCCTGGCCTACCAGATGACTGCGGGGGATGCAAAGCGCAAGGTGAAAGTCCAGACGTAAGGAGACTGCGCCGCAGTGACTCCAAGCAGGCCCATGTCCACCCGTATTTGCTGCCTGCAAAGGCTATCTAATCAAAAATTTCCGACAACCAGGACTTGCGGCGATACCCATGTTTGCCATGGCCTCCATGCTTGCCGTAACCGCCGTGCTTGTCATAGCCTCGGGGTTCTGGCTCGCGACGTGGTGGCTGCGCCAGTTCTACGGCACTACGCTCGATGATCTTGTCCAGCTCCCCCCGGTCCAGCCACACGCCCCGGCATTTGGGGCAATAATCAATTTCCACACCTTGTCGATCGGCCATCGTCAGATCAACACTCTCGCATACTGGACATTTCATGAGCTTCTCCTTTAGGTCAATCATCAGGGAAATCATAGTAGCACCATACTCACACCCCTTCACACTTGGGGCAACTAATCAAAATATTCTCCAGCATGTTATCGGCACCAACCATGATTAATTGGTGTGCCCAGAAGCCCCCTGCCCCCATTGAGCAGGTGATCTATTATCTGTTGTGAATCAAGGGGCAGTCTAGGTATCCTGTATTTTCGGTCAATACCGATAATTCGACGCGGATTATTCCCACACGGATGAGGTCGCGCCCCATGCAGCCACGCTGTTGCCGGAAACCACGATCCAGCTCTTTGACTTCATGTAAAATTGTGCACCTGCCATTAATTTAAGTCTGGTGTTGCACCACAAATAGAATTCCGAGGGCGAGAGACCAAGCATAGAGTAAGCTGAATACAGCAGATACACCTTTATACATAGACACCAAACGAGGTCGATCCAATGAGTCATGACCATGTGCATATGCGCCCAGAGACCAAGGATAAACGCGTTGCTATCGCCATCTGGGCGAACGGGATCCTGACCCTGGCTCAGATTGGGGGAGGTATCTTTGCCGGTAGTCTCGCCCTTATCGCGGACGCCTTGCATAATTTTTCAGACATGGCATCACTCGTCATCGCGTTCGCGGCGCAAAAAATTGCGCGCCGCCCGGCTGACGCAAAGATGACCTTTGGCTATGGACGCATTGAAGTGGTTGCAGCCCTCATCAACTACACTACCTTGATCATTATCGGGTTCTACCTGATTTACGAAGGTGGCATGCGGATAATCGATCCTCCAGAGGTAAAGGGCTGGTGGGTCGTCTGGCTTGGTGGCATCGCCCTGGTCGTGGATGCATTAACGGCGTTACTCACGTATTCGATGCAGAAAGGCAGCGTCAATATCCGTGCACTGTTTCTTCACAATCTGTCGGATGCACTGGCGTCGGTCGCCGTGGTTATTGGCGGGGCGCTTATTTTACTCTACGACATGCGCTGGGTTGATCCTGCCATCACCATCGGCATCGCGGGCTACATTCTCTACCTGGGTCTGACAGAAATCGGCGGTACCATCAGAACACTCATGTTGGGTAGCCCGGTGGACATCGATACCGATGCCGTCATTGTTGCCCTGTCCAACATCGAAGGCGTTATCGATCTTCACCATGTGCATTTTTGGCAGATGGGCGAACACGATGCCTCGCTGGAAGCTCATGTGATTATCGAGGAAAGTGCATGGGATCAGCTTGAGAATATCAAGTACAGGATAAAACAGGCTCTGGCGCAGGAATTCAATATCAGTCATTCGACACTGGAATTCGAACACCCGGACCACATGCACAAGGATACCCACACCTATGGGCATGGTTAAGAGAGATGTTCTCCGCAAGCACCGGCGAGAGCGGAGACTATTTCAATAGGCCGCCCAGGCGCGGAATTCTGCCGACATGAATCCGAGCAGCGAGAAAGAGCCAGAGACTAATAGCGCAGTTGCAGAATACGCCGGGCGCCATTCAGCACAATCAGCCCGATGATCAGACCAATGACCAGGTCGGGATAACGGGAACCCGTCCAGGCGACCAATACACCGGCGACGATAACCCCCACATTGGCGATGACATCATTAGCGGAAAAGATCCAACTTGCTTTCATGTGTGCGCCGCCGTGCCGGTTTCTTGCGATAAGCACCAGACACCAGACGTTGGCCGCCAGGGCCACAACACCAAAACCCATCATTAACGCGGATACAGGTTCGCTGCCGAAGACAAATCGCCGCCCGACTTCAGCCAGGACTCCCAGCGCCAGAATCAACTGCAGCCAGCCTGAAAAATGCGCCGCGCGCAGCTTCATCCGCACACTGTGTCCAACGGCATACAGTGCCACGCCGTAGACGGCGGCATCAGCAAACATGTCTAAAGAATCCGCGATCAAGCCAGTGGATTGCGCCAGCCAGCCTACCGTCAGTTCAATCACGAACATAACGCCGTTGATGGCCAGCAACCACTTCAGAATACCGGCTTCGACCTGGGCGGTTGCCTCTTCCTTCTCCCTGGCCAGGACTAAATCCTCTTCCCCCACCGGGGTGGTTTTTTCGAGCGTGGCACCCAGCCCCAGGGAGCGCATCCTCTCCTCGATGGCAGCCCCATTGTCGCCATGGAATACCCGCACCTTCCGATTCGGTGTATCGAACTCCAGTAAAACCCGGGGCTCAATACTGTCCAAGGCCATGCGGATCATCCCCTCTTCCGACGGGCAGTCCATTTTTGGTACCCGGTAGTCACTGACATAGCCATGTTGAAAAGCCGTATCAGTATTCGCTATCCCAGAGGCGGGGACATTGGCAATCTTCGCGCTCTGGCAGCCGTCATTGCACGGGTCAGACATTGAAAAGCCCTTGTGGATGTACAGACGGTCACTATAAACTCTATAATAACTATAGAGTCAATCGGAATATTGAGAGATGATAAAAATCGGCGAACTGTCGAAAGTGACTGGCTGCTCCGTGCAAACCATCCGGCATTATGAAAAGGAACAATTGATTGCCTCCGCAGAACGCAGTGAAGGTAATTTTCGCCTGTACGGTGAAGCTGCCGTTGAGCAATTATTGTTTATCAAACACTGTCGGAGCCTGGATCTCAGTTTGCCGGAGATCCGGCAATTATTGGGATTAAGCCGTTCCCCCGGCGCACAATGTGATGATGTGAATCGGATGATGGATAGGCGTATCGAGCAGGTGGAGGCGCGTATCCAGGAGCTCACCAGGCTGAACGAGCAACTGAGAATGCTGCGCCGCAGCTGTTCAAACCGTCGGACAGTGGAGCAGTGCGGCATATTGCGGAATTTGTCGGCTACTCCGGTTTCGAGCGGGTGACACCCGGTTCCAAAAACTCTCCTGAACGTTCTGCAACAGGGGCATTTTTCCGCTGCCTTCTCGCCAGCCCCAGAAAGACCAGGAAAACCACCAGTACCGACAATTGCGCCATGATCCCCTGCCAGGTGGATTTGACGCCGACCCAATCGAATTCAAAACTGACAGGCAATGGGGTAATACCGATAATATCCGCTTCCTGAAGTGCCGACATCGCCTTACCCATGAGGATAAACGCCAGGGCCAGCAACAGGTAGGTGGTGACGGAAAAGAATCTGGCAATGGGTAATTTCACTGAATAACGCACCAGCAACCCGGCCAATACGGCCAAGAAAGCAGTACCGGCTACAAAGCCGCTGAATACGGATGAATATTGAGCGGCTGCAGCCTGGGTCAGCAGCGCCTGATAAAACAAGACCGTTTCAAAGACTTCACGATAAACCGCAATAAATGCCAGCAGCGCAAGACCCCACAGGGTACCCGCAGTCAGGTGGGAGTTGATGTGCTGCTGGATATAGGCCTGCCACTGGGCAGCATGGGTTTTACTGTGCATCCAGATGCCGACATAGAGCAACACGACCGCCGCCAAAAGGGCCGCAACCCCTTCCATGACTTCGCGGCTGGCGCCGCTGATACTCACCAGGGACTGCGCGGCAGCCCAGGTCGCAACACCGGCCACCAATGCCGTTACCCAACCCAAATGCACATACCGAAGTCCGTCACGCCGACCGGTTCGCACCAGCACAGTCACCAGGGCAATCACCACGAGCAGGGCTTCGAGCCCCTCCCGCAACAGAATAACCAAGCTGGCACTGAACAGGGTCGCATTGGACAAGGTAGATTCCGAAAGCAATCGATCCGCATCATCCAACCTTGCCAGCGTCCGGCTCACAGCGCTTTCCACCTCACCCGGGGACTGTGCCTGCTTCAATAATTGCCTTATCGCCATCATATCGGCTTCGAGCGTCTGGCGAAGTGCTTTATCCTGCGCATCCAGGCTGTTTTCGACCAATTCAAAGCCATCCAGATAAGCACTGACCGCCAGTGCTTGTGCTGTCTGATAATCGCCGCGCTGGTGCGCCTCTTGTGCTAGCAGCAGTTGGTCGCGGGTGATTTTCAGAGGATTGGTCGTTTCCTGGAATAACAGTTCTGGCTTTGCGCGCAACCGTTCGATCCCCTTCTGCGTCATCTCCGGATGTTCTGCAGCGAGTTGCGCCGGCGTGTGGTTAACCATCTGTGACAAGGTGACGCTGGGTGCCTCGCCTGTAACTTCAGAGCCGGATTGGAATGCCAATCCGCCGACATGGAACGCCAGCGACCAGCGTTCCTCTTCCGTCAGTTGGGTAAATGCCGGCATTGCGGTATCGTCTATGCCATTGGAGATGGCGTCGTACAGGCCCAGAAGTGACCGGTTCAAGGCTCGCTCTTTGCTGGTGAAATCGGTTGGAGCGGGCTCCAGCTGTTCGGCCATCACACCATCGCCCCCACCGGCTGCGCCATGGCAAGAAGCGCACTGGCTCTCATACAACCCTTTGACGGTCGCTTTCGACAACAGATGATCCGGCAGGGACGACTGCGGCATCAGTGCCAACAACGTACCCCGCAGGCTGCCGCTCATTTGCCGAATTGTTTCAATAGCCTGTTTGTTCTGGATGGCTTCCTGTAAAGCCTTGGCCTGATCTGTCAGGTCGCCAGCGTCGGCTGATTTATCCTGAATCTCAGAAATATTCGTCACAATGAGCTGGGAGAACTCCAGCATTTCCTGATATTCACCGTCATTGACCACATGGCCATCTTTGACGGCTTCCACGTAATCCACAGCAATGTATTCGGCCAGCTGTGCCAATTGACGCATCTGAGCCCAGCCGTCATCACTCATCTCGGCCTGACTAGTCGCTGGAAGCAAACACGATAAGCCCAGCAGCAGTACTGAGACATTCAAAACAAATTGCTTCGGGCTTATAAAACGGTATATCCAGTGCGCCTGCATTAACGAGATCTCTACTTGGCTTGTTGCTAATGATAATTAATCTCAATTCTAATGCCTATGGTAGCTATAGAGTCAAGTGTGTGACTGGTTTGTTGGCATTCCTGACAACACGGCTCCTGTCGGCACACGGGATATCCTTCTGCCTCCATTGAGCTGCTCTCATAACCAGTCGTACCCGCAGTCCGGGGCCGTGCAGAATGGCATTACGGTGCGTATCTTCTGTCGGAGCAACCTCACGCATCGCACTCCTCTTGCGTTTGTACACTGGACTGGTTGAGATACACCAGCATGATCATCCTGATCTTCACGGCGACCCCGGACAATGCGATTCTCTAGGCGCCAACAGATTATCGATTTCTTACAAAGTGGATCCTAGCTCTTGGGCTCATTTCATGAAGAAGACCCGCTTCAGAGTGGCTTTTGGGTTGGTGCGGTATCCTTAAGCTGGCTTTAGCGGCTGTTCGATAAGCCCGAGGCGTTCGTAATAACGAATAGTTTCGACACTGACCCGAGCTGCTTGTGCCAGTTTACCGATGGTCAATTGACTCATCACTTTCTCCCGTAGCACTCACCTCTACATCAGCCATGCTGGGTAAACTGATCGTGAAGCGCGTGACGCCGCGTTCGGAGATCACCGCGATGTTTCCTTCATGGGCCTCGACTATGGACTTGACGATAGCCAGCCCCAAGCCAGCACCTTCGCTTTGGCGTTGCCGGGAAGGATCGACCCGGTAAAACCGGTCGAAAATCCTGAGCAAATGCTCGGCTGGAATTTCTGGCCCCGGATTCTGTACGCTGAGTAACGCCCTACCCTCGCCCGATGAATCCAGACGGATCAGCACACTTCTTCCCACTGGTGTGTGGCGTATTGCATTGGACAGCAGATTGGACAATGCGCGACGCAGCATAGCGCGGTCACCTTGTATAATCGGTGCCTTTCCTTCCAACACCAATTGGATGTGCTTTTCCTCCGCCAGGGCCTCGAAAAAATCGAACAGCTCGCGCACTTCCCGAGCCAGATCCAGCGGTTCCCAGACAGGCTTGAGCAGGCCGTGTTCGCTCTGGGCCAGCCAGAGCATGTCGTTGACCATTTTGGTCAGGCGCTCCTGTTCTTCAAGATTCGAGTAGAGCAGTTCGCGATATTCTTCCAGGCTTCTGGACTTACCCAAACCCACCTGGGTCTGGGTGATCAGGTTGGTCAAAGGCGTGCGCAATTCATGGGCAATATCGGCGGAGAAATAGGATAGTCGAACGAAGCTGTCTTCCAAGCGGCCAATCATATGATTAAAGGAACAGACAAGGTTTTGCAGTTCCCGGGGAACGGTGTTAGGGTCTAGACGCACATGAAGGCGATCCGCCTGAATATCACTCATTGTCGCACTCAGCTCGCGCAAGGGCGCGTGCCCCTGGTGCACGCCATACCAGGCCGCCAGGAGAGTGATGGCCCCTGCCGCCACCATGATCAACCACAAACTGCGACGAAAACTTTCCAGGAAGTGGATGTGGAAATCCATATCGATGGCAGCAACGATGCGATAATCCTGGCCCGCGATGCGGGTATGAGTGATAGTGCCACGGTAGGTTTTGCCGTCAGTTTGCCAACTGTAAAGCTTGTCTACCTGAATGCGGCTCACAGGAGAATAGGCGTTTGCTTGTGGCAAAGGTCCACCCTCCTCAGGACCATAGACCAAACGCCCCGCATCATCCCACACTTGAAAGTAGACACCATGGTGACCAGAAACAGCTCGCGCAAGGGCGCCCTCCGGAGCCGAGTCCCGATCTTTCGCCGCTTGTAGAGCGCCTTCAACAGCACGAGTAATCACCACCAACTCGTCGGCATCCTGTTCAGCAAAA
The DNA here is from genome assembly GCF_040119285.1 of Alcanivorax sp. Lineage (GTDB taxonomy): Bacteria > Pseudomonadota > Gammaproteobacteria > Pseudomonadales > Alcanivoracaceae > Alcanivorax. The sequence continues at coordinate 51,619 of NZ_JBEDTY010000015.1, read as the reverse complement.
TGGCGCTCTACCTCCTTTAGCACCAAATGGCCAATCATCAGCAAGCTCAAACCGATAGCGACCGCGACAAACAGCATCACACGGCTGTTGAGTGACAGTGGTCGTCTCCGGGCAAGGCTAACCTTCGTCATGCTCGTCCTCGACCTCCAGTTTGTAACCCATACCGCGCACAGTGTGAATCAGCTTGGGCTCATAATCGTCGTCGATTTTTGCCCTTAGGCGCCGTATGGCCACATCAATGACATTGGTGTCGGAATCGAAGTTCATGTCCCACACCTGGGAGGCGATCAAGGAGCGCGGTAATACTTCGCCCTGCCGCCGGACCAACAGCTCCAGCAAACAAAACTCCTTGTGGCTGAGATTGATCTTGCGGCCGGCGCGCGTGGCCCGGTGACGCGGTAAATCCAGCGTGAGGTCAGCAACTTTGATCTGGTCGGTCATCACCGGCACAGTACTACGACGCAACAGAGTGCGCACCCGGGCCAGCAGCTCGGCAAAGGCGAAGGGCTTGACCAGGTAATCGTCAGCACCCAACTCCAGACCCTTTACGCGGTCATCCACGCTATCACGGGCGGTCAGGAACAGCACTGGTGTTTGACGGCCGGCCTCGCGCAATGACTGCACAATGCGCCAGCCATCCACATCCGGCAGCATGACGTCCAGCACCAGCAAATCAAAGGTCTCTGTCATCGCCAAATGATGACCGTCGAGGCCATTGCGCACCAGCGTGACCATAAAACCCGCCTCGGTCAGTCCCTGCTGTAAATAATCGCCGGTCTTGATTTCGTCTTCGACCACCAATAGCCGCATCGTTGCCCTGCCCCGTAGTTTTCAGAATGGGTTTGGAGACAGCCTAAGCTCGGCTAACCCACAAGAAGATGACGGCCAGATTACAACTTTGTCATTTTTAAGTCATGCGGGTGACAGGCTCGGCTCGCTAGTATGCGGAGTCAGAACGTGTAACAACCATCACTTATTCGAAAAGAGATTGACTCATGACCCATGATTTCCCCCGACCCAAGCAAGCCTGGCAACTCAGTCGCCGCCGCTTCGTACAGGGACTTGCAGCCGGTGGCGTGCTGGCCGCCACACCGTCATGGTTGCAGGCAGCCGTAAACGGCGCGACCGCGCTGGGCTCAGCACCAGTGTTCAGCGGCCGAGAAATCGATCTGGTGATCGCCGAAACACCCGTCAATTTCACTGGCGTCACGCGCACGGCGACTACTATCAACGGTTCCATCCCGGCACCGACGTTACGGCTGCGGGAAGGCGATGACGTCACCATCCGCGTCACTAACCGCCTGCCGGTCGCCACCTCCATTCACTGGCACGGGATATTGCTGCCCTATCAAATGGATGGTGTACCCGGCATCAGCTTCAATGGAATTGCCCCGGGGGAAACCTTTGTTTACCGCTTTACGCTTCAGCAGAGCGGCACCTACTGGTACCACAGCCACTCCGGCTTTCAGGAGATGACAGGCATGTACGGCGCCCTGATCATTGAACCACGGGCAGGCGAAAGACACCGCGCCGATCAGGATTACGTGGTACAGCTTTCAGACTGGACCGACGAAGACCCGATGCGCGCCTTCAGCAAACTGAAAGTGCAAAGCGATGTCTACAACTTCAATCAGCCCACCTTTTTCGATTTCACAGCCGATGTCTCCAAGCTGGGCTTACAGGCGGCACTGGAAAAACGCCAGATGTGGAACCAGATGCGGATGAACCCGACCGATCTGGCGGACCTGTCGGCGGCGACCCTCACCTTCCTGATGAATGGCACCACTCCGGCGGGCAATTGGAACGGGTTGTTCCAGCGCGGTGATCGCGTACGGCTGCGGTTTATCAATGCCGCCAGCAATAGCTTTTATGATGTTCGCATTCCCGGTTTGAAGTTAACGGTGATCCAGGCAGATGGCCAGGATGTCGAGCCGGTCACTGTGGATGAATTCCGCTTTGGCCCCGGCGAAACCTACGATGTCATGGTCGAGCCCCAGGACGACGCTTATACGATCTTCGCCCAGAGCATGGAACGCAGCGGTTACGCCCGCGGCACCCTGAGTGTGCGGCAAGGTTTAACAGCGCCTGTGCCAGAACCCGATTCGCCCGAGTGGTTAACCATGAAGGATATGATGGGAGCAATGGGTGGTAGCGCCATGGGCCACGACATGATGAAAATGGACTCCATGGGCCAAACCAAGATGGATCATTCCCAAATGTCCGGCGGTATGGCCATGGACCACAGTATGCAGCAGGGTTCTGACAACTCGCTTGTCAAACCTTCATCTACCATACACCACGCCCGAACCGAATACGGGGCTTCGGTTGACCAACGGGTGGATACGCCAAGTACCAATCTCGACGACCCCGGTATTGGCCTGCGCAACTTAAGCCAGCGTGGGCTGCGCCCACAGGGACACCGCGTGCTGACGCTGGCCGACCTGAAATCCATCGATGGTGTACTGGATGACCGCCGCCCGCCAGCGAGGGAGCTGGAACTACACCTCACCGGCAATATGGAACGCTATAGCTGGTCCTTTGACGGACTGGAGTTCGGCAAAAGCACACCGGTCTCCATGCGCCACAATGAGCGCGTTAGAATCATTCTGCAAAACGACACCATGATGACCCACCCCATGCACTTACACGGTATGTGGAGCGAACTGGAAACTGCCCAGGGCGAATTGCGGGTTCGCCGCCATACCATTCCAGTGCAACCGGCTCAACGCATCAGCTACCTGACTACACCTCACGATTTGGGTCGTTGGGCCTGGCATTGCCATTTGCTGTTTCATATGGATGCGGGCATGTTCCGCGAGGTGGTGGTGTCATGAGGCTGATTGCGATAAAACCCCTGACTATTCTGGCTTTTACTGTCGGTGCTTTTCCGGTGAGTACCGTACTGGCGCAAATGGATCACATCGAAATGCAAATGCAGGGCGGCAGCGCTCCTGCCGATGCCCGCGATCCCCATGCTTATTCCGACGGTTACACCTTGACCGAAGGGCCCTATGCACAGCCGGGGCCACGGCAACTGAAACTGGCGGACGAACACGCTTTCTGGTCCATTCTGGGTGATCGCCTGGAGTATCAGGAAGATAGCGATAGCACGGTTTACGATGTCCAGGCCTGGTATGGCACCACCTACGACCGCTTTGTCATCAAAGCGGAGGGTGATATCGCAGACGGCACGCTGGAAGAGAGCTCAACCGACCTGTTGTGGGGGCATGCATTTAACGCCTTTTTCGACACCCAGCTCGGTGTTCGACTCGACCAGTTTAACGAAGGCAAGGACCGTCAGTGGTTGGCATTCGGTGTACAAGGCCTGGCGCCCTACTGGTTCGAGGTGGATGTGACTGCCTATGTGGGCGACGACGGTCGAACCGCGCTCTCCGCCGAATCCGAGTACGAGTTGCTGCTGACACAGCGACTCATCTTGCAGCCCCGTGCGGAACTGAATCTGTATGGTAAGGATGATGCAGAAAACGGCCTGGGGTCGGGTCTCTCGGATCTCGCGGTGGGTTTGCGCCTGCGTTACGAATTCAGCCGCCAATTCGCGCCCTACATCGGTGTGGAATGGACAGACGCTTATGGCGACACAGCCGATTACCGCCGCGCAGCAGGCGAAGATACCTCAGATACCCAATTCGTCGCGGGGCTGCGATTCTGGTTTTAGTAATCACCAAATTGATACAGAAACTTTTCAAGCACCTATGAGGAGCACCTTTATGAAAATGAAAACACTAGCCACTGTCATCGTGTTCGCCACACTGGGCATCGCTTTCTCTGCACAGGCCCATGAACCTAAAGAACATATGAAAGACGCTCAAAAACCGGATTGTACCGCCATGAAAAATATGGATCACAACAAGATGGATATGAATGATCCGGTGATGCAGGCCATGATGCAGCAGTGTAAGAATAACATGCATCAAGATAATCGAGCTTCCGGAAACGCAAACCAAGAAAACGGCGGACTGGAAGGACACACCGCGAATGATGAATCGATTGAACACAAACACTGACGACCCACGGTCTATCATTTCGAGCGATATTGCTAAGATTCAAACCGGATGGAGATGTCATGGCCGCTTTCAAATTTCTAACCTGTGGTAAATGTCTGCTTATCGCAGCAGCGATATCGATCATTGGCGGTCTGGCGTTTTTGTATTCCGGACTCTATCCAATAGGCGCCGACGTTCCCCACAATCGGCTGACCTACTGGCTGCTGGAAACCTTGCGTGAACGTTCCGTCGCACGCGCCGCCAGTGACATTAAGGTTCCTAGCGAACTAAACGCACCGGAGCGGTTACTGGCAGGTGGCGCCGACTACAATGATATGTGTGCAGGGTGCCATCTGAAGTCGGGCAGAACCGAAACTGATTTCACCCTGGGGCTATACCCCGCACCACCCAATTTAACACTACCGGGTGATGAACATGGACACGACCATGCGGGTAACACCGATAATGACGACGAAGCCATTAAGCGACAATTCTGGATTATTAAACACGGCATCAAGGCCTCGGGCATGCCCGCCTGGGGAACGGGGCATGACGACGAACGTATCTGGAACATGGTAGCGTTCCTGCAGCGATTGCCGGAATTATCTTCCGCTCAATACCAGATACTTACCGCGCGCGGGCAAGACTCGGAAGGACACGGTCACTGACGAAGTATCTCAGGCTATCCTGCGCTAGATCACCCCACAACCATCAATAATACGAGGAGAGACATTTGCATACCTTTGAGGACGCTTTGAAGTCCATCCTGGCAAGTGGTGCTTTGGGCTACTATTGTGCTCTTTCTTTTCCTTGAAGCAGTTATGGCCCGGCATCCAGTTTACACAGTTTCGCTCGCCATGCTGTCCGCCTGTATCGTCAACGGTCAATGTCGTGCTGATCGCTGGCAGCCCATGATGTCCGGGGCCTCCATCTTAACTTTTCTCAATTTTATCTACTTTTCCAGCCTCGTGGCGTGTTATCCGGCCTATATTGATAATATCTGGCGACCCCAGTACCGTAGCGACTGGCCCCGATGGAGGAGGAGCTGCTGTTTATGGGGACTTTCGGCTTGATGTGGTGCCCTCTCTATGAATACCTCTATTGGCAGCAATACATTTTGCGGTTAATACGATGAAAGGTTTTTCAGCACCGACTAATTTCGCCTGGATGGTGCTGGTGGCGATACTCTGGGCCATCTGCTTCCCGTTCATCACCATCGGCCTTCCAGACGCCCCGCCCTTGCTCTTCGCTGCACTGCGGGCATTTCTTGCCAGCGGATTTCTCGTCGTTGTCGCCATGCTGAAACCTGGCGGGAACCCTTGTCATTTCAACGTCCAGAACCCAGTAAGGCTCGCGTTTATCGGAGTGTCCTACACCGCAATGGGCTTTGGCGGCATGTTCCTGGGCGCCGGGCACTTGTCACCGGGCCTGGCAACCGTGCTGGCGGGCACCCAGCCACTGATTGCCGCGGCGATCGCAGCCATCTGGCTTGGTGAAACCCTGAAGGCCAAGGGTATTGCCGGGTTGGTCACCGGTTTTTTGGGTGTGGCCTTGTTGTCGTGGCCGGGATTCGGCGGGAACAATGACGGTTACCTCTGGGGAATTACCTGGGTACTGATGGCGGCTATCGGAACGGCGATAGGCAATATTCTGCTAAAAAAGGAAGCGGGCGGCTCCATAGCTACACCCATGGCGATCCAACTGCTGTTCGGTGGCGGAATGCTGTTGTTCGCCTCAGCGATGGCCGGTGAGCACTGGAAGGTTGACTGGACAGCCCGGTTCACCGGTTCCCTGCTCGTTCTCTCCGCGCTAGCAACAGCCGCGATGATATTTCTCTGGTTTGGACTACTCGCCCGCGCCCCCTTGAACCAACTGAACGTCTTCAGCTTTCTGACCCCGGTGTTTGGGCTTCTGATTGGATTTTTGTTCTTTGATGAAAGACTGCAACTTGCCCAGGCGCTCGGCATCCTCGTAGTCACTTTCGGCATCGCCCTCATGCAAGGGAGAAATGCTGTCATTGACTCTGGTCGTAGAGAGGCGTCTTGTTGATCACTGCTATCGATAGTCGCAGTGAATAGACTAATGGGAGACACCAACAAACGGAGCAATGCATGACCGAACGGATAGGCCGAGGAATATTTGGCAGCACGGAATATAGGGGCGATCCACGATTTCCAGAATTGCCACTGGCGGGGTTCGGGTTTTTGACGAATTTTGCTTGGGAGATTCTGCAGGCGCCCTGGTTCAGGGGAATGGCGGAGGCATCTCACGGTTCGGTGATCGGATTGTGTATACGGGCCACGGGTGGTGACATCCTGATTCTGCTGGCCAGCTTCTGGTTGTCATCTATTGTCTGCGGACATCGACAATGGCTCCTGAAAGGTGAGCAAAAGTCAGCGGCCATCCTAATTATCACGGCTCTCCTCGTCACCATCATGCTGGAATGGCTGGCGACTGGCCCGCTCGAGCGGTGGGCATACGCGGAGTCGATGCCGATCATCCCACTACTGGGGGTGGGGGTGGGCCTTGCCCCGCTGCTGCAATGGCTATTATTGCCACCATTGATAATGTGGCTGACGCGCCGACACATGCTCAGCCACAACGCTTATCACTCCTACGGCTCTGGCGAACCACCTCGCAATACTAGAGGCCAAACCAGGTAAATGCTCTAGCTCGGAGTCAGGCAGACTAATGAAGCACGCGAGCGACAAGGCTCAATCCAGTTTTCTGCCACAATTTAGAGAGGAAATAATATATGCACAATTCGAGCGCACCTGATGTTCGTTTAGGTATCGTCCCGTTAGGCAACACCTTGTCACTGCTACTGGCAATCAGCTACCTGCTCTGCGTGGGCTTTGGCCTGCTTGCACCGGAACAGATGCGCATGTATGAGGCTTGGGCGCCATTGTTGCCCGGTTTCGAATGGCTTACGTGGACGGCGTTTTTCATTGGCTTAATCGAAGCCTATTTGTACGGTTGGTATATTGCGGTTCTGTTCGTACCCTTGTACCGACGGTTTTCCAGAAATGGACATTGACGGCATCACACCGGTCATAGGTCGAACGAACCATTTCAGAACCTTCGACCATCATTCGCAGGCTGTTGGCGAATTTTCAAACTTTATTATTTATGCCTATGAAGATTAACGCGAATAGCTTCAAGTGAATCGTTTATGAACAGGTTAACGAAATTTCTGCGGGAATATCTGGGCGATGTGGGAGTGGTGTTTTACACCTCCGTAGTGATTATCACTGCCTTCGTCACCACCTCCGTGCTTTATCCCGATGCGGTGGAATCCACAGCCCAGCAAATTCTCGATATCACCGCCCGGAAACTCGGCTGGATGTATCTGGTGGCAACCACCGGCTTTGTGTTGTTTGTCCTGTTTCTCGCCCTTTCCAAATTTGGAAGCATTCGCCTGGGCGCGGAGAATGAACCGCCGGAGTTCTCGTTCAACAGCTGGCTGGCGATGATATTTTCAGGTGGAATGGGTGTCGGTCTGGTTTTCTGGGGCGTGGCCGAGCCGATGATGCATTTCAATGATCCGCCCCTTGGCCTCGCCGAACCCCGTACCTCAGATGCGGCGCAACTGGGCATGCGCTACGCGTTTTTCCATTGGGGATTCCACCAATGGGCCAATTTCACACTGGTGGGGCTGGCCATTGCCTATGTACGTTTTCGTCACAGCAGTCGCGGCTTGATCAGCGAAAGCTTCCGCCCGTTACTGGGCGATCGGGTGGACCGCGGCTGGGGCAATATCGTCGATATCCTGGCCGTGGTCTCCACCGTATTCGGCGTCGCAACGACTCTGGGCCTTGGAGCGTTACAGGTCAACAGCGGCCTGGCCAATCTGGGATTGGCTGCCTACTCGACGACATCACAATTCTACATTCTCGCGGGACTCGCAACCTTGTTCATCATTTCGGCAATGACGCCCCTCGACATGGGAATTCGCTATCTCAGCAATGCCAATATGGTGCTCGCCGCCGGACTGTTATTTTTTGTGCTCGCCACGGGACCGAGCGGTTTTATCTTCAGCGAACTCACCCAGACAGCGGGTGAGTACCTTGGCAATATCATAGAGATGAGCCTGGTAACTACTCCCTATTCCCACGAACACTGGGTGGAGCAGTGGACCATGTTCTACTGGGCATGGGGGTTGAGCTGGGCCCCCTTCGTAGGCAGTTTCATAGCAAGAATCTCAAGGGGCAGAACTGTCCGCGAGTTCGTCCTGGGCGTGATGATCGTCCCCGTGGCTTTAAGCATGTTGTGGTTCGCCACCTTCGGTGGCTCCGCCATCTACTTCGATTTGTTCGATGGCGTCGCCATTGCAGATGCCGTGTCGGAGGAAGTGCCGGCCGGACTTTACGTACTTCTCGATCAGTTACCCTGGGGCGAGTTCGCGGCCATACTGACCGTGGCGCTGGTCTCCATGTTCGTGGTGACTTCTGCGGATTCCGCCACCTTTGTGCTGGGCATGTTCACCTCCAAGGGGGTTCTGACTCCAACACGGTTTGTTCGCATCCTCTGGGGAGGTCTTCAGCTACTGATGGCGTCCGTCCTCTTGCTAACCGGTGGGCTGAACGGGCTGCGAACCGTATCCATTATCGCCGCTTTCCCCTTTATGTTGTTGATGCTGCTGATGGCATTCTCCCTTCACAAAGACCTCGCGGCGGAGATCAGGCGGCGGGAGGAAAAGGACCAATTGCTCCACACCCGGATTGAACAATTACTAATGCGGGAATCCGAGCGGGACGCGGAGCGCCGGGAAAAGGAAGAAATTCATCCAACCGCTCCGGAGGAATGTCCCGTGCAGAAGTGCGACAACTAGCCAATCCGAACCGCCTTCATTGGGATTTGTGATCGTGGCTAAAGGTTGCCTCCACAACCTCGTCCCGCTACGGCAGCTGTATGGCCAGCCAAATACGGTAGGGAGCCTCGCTTTAGGGTATTGGCACCCTCGCCAATCAACCCGTCGGACACAGAAGCGCTTTCGAAATGACTGAATACAATGAGAATCAGCATCGATTGATTATCACGCTTCCAGAGGGCTTTGATCGGTAGGCCCTGACAGGTGAACGCGTGGGATTGATAGACGTTATCGATCACCTACAAGGCCCCGCTTTACAAATTCAATGTATATAGCTTTTAACGCCAGTGTTTGGACTCTATTTTGGTTACGCCTATTTTTGTGAAACACTATCGTGGATACAATGACTGGGCATCCTCCTGATTATAGGAGCCATTCTCCTGGAGACCTCGTTGTCCAAAGAGCAAGTGGCTTTAGTGAATGTGTAACCAGAAATTCAACCTGAATGAAATTTTGAAAACGGCCTACCAATAAGGTAAAACCATGACCAAATCAGAGAAGACAAAACAGCCCTATAAAACACAGCTTAAAAATCTGCAAATTCAGCTCGTCAGGTTGCAGCGCCACATTATCAAGAACGATCTGCAGCTACTGGTCATTTTCGAGGGAAGGGATGCAGCTGGTAAAGACGGCATGATAAAGCGGATCACCGAACATTTAAGTCCGCGAGAGACGCGAGTGGTCGCGTTGGGTAAACCCTCAGAGAAAGATACCAACAGCTGGTACTTCCAACGCTATGCAGCCTTTTTGCCGAGCCGCCAGGAAATGGTACTCATGAATCGCAGCTGGTATAACCGTGCAGGCGTCGAAAAAGTTATGCAGTTTTGTACAGAAGCGGAATACGATCAGTTTCAAAAAACAGTCGTCCCTTTCGAAAAAATGCTCTGTGATTCCGGCATACAAATCATTAAATACTATCTCGACATATCGAAAGAGGAACAGCAACGGAGACTGGAGGATCGAAGAGTAAACCCCCTGAAACAATGGAAAATCAGCCCTATCGACGATACCGCTATCAAACATTGGGATGATTACTCGGCCGCCCGCGACGACATGTTACAACACAGCCATAGCGAGCATGCCCCCTGGTATATTGTCAAAGCCGATAACAAAAGGCGCGCCCGCTTGAATGTCATACGGCATTTATTGTCTATTGTTGATTGCCCTGACAAAGATCAACATTTGACGAAAGCAGATGCTAAAGTCGTATTCCAATTTAGCAGGTAATTTATCGAGAATGAAACAGAAGATCTCAAGCCTAAAGCTTAACTTGTAGTGGTCAGTTACTGCCGCCACTACCGAGCCATAACCAGCATCATAGAAGTCAAAAATAGTTGGTATCGGAAAAATACATCACCAATTGGCCACACATGAGGATTTCATTACTCGCTAGAATATTAAAGGAGCTTCGGGAATTGTTACTGCAACCGACGTCGAAATATACCCAATGACAAAATCAACATTGGAATTGCGATGGCGATCAGGCATAAGCTTTCATCCCACAGATCCCTCCAGCCGACACCTTTTAAAAACACACCGATAATAATATCCATGTAATAGCGCAACGGACTCAGGCGGGATAACGCCTGGAGAACGTCTGGCATCGCCTCCACGGGCGTCAGGGTACCCGATAGGAACATCACCGGAAACAACCCAAAAAAAGACAATAACAGGGCTTGTTGCAGGGTTCGGCTATAGGCGGCGATCAGCACCCCAAGAGCAACGGCACTGAGCAGGAAGAATCCCGTAAGGATCAGAAACAACGCGAGGCTGCCACGCATTGGCACGTCAAAGGCACGCACAATCAACAGGCTGGGAAACACGGCCAATAGGCCTATGATCATGGTCGGGGCAATTTTGGCGAGGAACAGCTGGAACGTGGAAATCGGCGCAACTAACAGTTGCTCTAGGGTACCACGTTCCTTCTCACGCACAATCGAGGCGGCGGGATGAATGACGCCCACCATCATACCGGCCAGGGCAATCATCGACAGTACCATGAAGCTCGATGTGGTCAGTTGCGGATTGTACCAGACGCGTGTCACCGCGATTGCACCGGTGTTCGCTGCAAACGGCAGTTGTTCGCGGACCAGCCTGGCAAGAACACCTCTCGCGTTATACAGCGAGTTAGCGGCAATATTGGAATCGGTGCCGTCCAATAACAATTGTAGTGTCGTCTGCTCACTGGAACGAATCGACCGCTCAAATCCCGGCGGTATCACGAGGATGGCAGTCACCTTGCCGTGCGCTAAGTGCGTTTCCGCAACCGATACCGCGCTTTCCTGATACTGAAGGTCAAAGGATTCACTCAGGGCAAATTTTTGCACCAACTCGCGACTGATAGTACTGCGGTCCTGGTCAACAATGGCCAGCGGCACATCTTCCACGTCAAAGCTAAGCGCGAGGGTGCAAAACACCGCTTCGACGGTGTATAACCACAAAATCAACACCAGGATCACTCGATCGCGAAAAAACTGGATAACTTCCTTGCGCAGCAGGCCAATCATCGCTATGGACATATCAGGCCACCTTCTGCTTCATACGCCAGACAGCAAACACGAATACCACCAGGGTGTACCCTATCAACAGCAGCAGATTGGGCAACACTGCCTCAACACCCAGCCCTTTTAATAAAATCCCTCGCGACACCTCCATAAAATAACCGGCGGGGAATAACCGACTGTAGAGCTGCAGGCTGTAAGGCATTGTAAAAATGGGGAACAAAAATCCGGAAAACAGGAAAGACGGCATCAGGGTGACGATCAGGGTAATCAGCATGGCGGCAAGCTGCGTTCGCGCCAGGGACGAAACCAGCAACCCGATGCCCACCGTGGTAAACACATAAACCAGTGAGGCGACAAACAACAACGGCAGGCTACCGGCGATAGGAATCTCGAACCAGACAAAGCCGACCAGGATGACCATCAGGATTTCGAGAAAAGCCACCAGGGCATAGGGCAGCAGCTTTCCCAACACATACTCAGCGGAGCGCAATGGCGAGGCATAAATCTGTTCCACGGTGCCTGTTTCTTTTTCCCTGACGATGGCCAAGGTGGTCAGCAACGGCGGAAAAGCCATCAAAATCACCGCAAACAACCCGGGAATGACAAAGTTGATACTGTTCAGGGACGGGTTGTACCAAACGCGGGTTTGCATCTCAACGGGCTCGGGCCGCGGCGCGGGAAAATAAGCGATGACGGCGTCGATATACGCCATCCCCAACCCGGCAACCATTGGATAGCCGCCATCGACGATCACCTGCACCGGCGCCGGCTGATCCCTTAGCAGCGCCCGGCCAAAACCGGGAGGAATCACAATGCCTGCGCGGATACGGGATTGCTGCAGGCTGCGGTCAAGGTCGCGAGTATTGTGACGGTATTCGATGATGTCGAAATAGGGAGAACCAGCAAAGCGCGCCACCAGCGCACGACTGGCAGGCGTATTGTCCTGATCGTAAAGACCCAACGCCAGCTCATCAACATCCATATTGATGGCATAGCCAAACAAAAAAAGCATGACCAGCGGCATCACCACGGCCAGCGCCAGCGTCACTGGGTCCCGCACCAGTTCCCGAGTTTCCTTGAGCAGCAAGGCAACAATGCGACGCGCGTTCATCCCTCACCTTCGCTCAATGATGCGCTATCGGCCCGTGCAACTGCGGTGAGAAAAAGCGTTTCCATATCGGTATCGGGCGACAAGGCGAGAGATTCAATGAGTGCATCGCGGCTACCATGTGCGATCAGGCGACCGTTCATCATCAGCGCCAATCGATCGCAGTAAGCGGCTTCGTCAAGATAATGGGTGGTCACGGCCACGGTCATGCCTTGTGACGCCAATACCCGGATGACCTCCCAAAAGCGGTAGCGCGAGGCGGGGTCAATACCGGATGTCGGTTCATCGAGAAACAGTACTGCCGGCCGATGCAGAATACTGCCAGCGAGCGCCAGCCGCTGTCGGATGGCGCCGGACAAATCCCCGACCATGGTCCGAAGAGGCACCGTCAACCCTGTTACTGCACTGGCCCATGCCACGGCGGCACGCGCGGTATTGCCCGACAATCCGTAGAGGTTGGCAAAAAACGCCAGATTCTCCCCCGCCGTCATATCCAGATAGAGCGAAAATTTTTGCGACATATAGCCGATTTGCCGTCGCAGATTGCGATTTTTCAAACTCACTGCTTCGCCACCGACAACCGCCCCGCCCTCGGCAATTGCCGTCAGACCACAGATGGCCCGGATCAACGTGGTTTTGCCCGCGCCGTTGGGTCCCAACAGCGCCAGCAACTCCCCTCTCTCAATCGTCAGATTAATGCGATCGACGGCGGTGAATTCGCCAAAACGGATACTGAGGTTTTGCGTTTGCACGCCGTTGCGATCTTTATCCGCATCAAGTTTGGCTGCTACAGGGAATCTACTGGCCTGTTCACCATTCCCCATAGCAGGTGGTTCAACACAGTCCATTTCAACCTCCGTACGGCTATCCAGCACGAACAGATCTTCAAGCTGTGGTTCAGCTGGCGTAACCACGGTATTGGCTGGCAGCTCGCGCATGGCTAGTTGTTTGAAATCGTCGGCATCAGTGACGCAGCGCAGACGATCCGGCAGCCGCTGTATGGCGCGCATCCCTTGCAGTCGACGCAGCTTTACCGAGACATCGTCAAGCGGCTCGGGCGATGTCGAAAATGTTACACTGAACACCCGCCCCCTGAGCTGTTCCAGCAGTGCCCCGGGTGTCCCATCCGCCAGCACTTGACCTTCCCGCAACAGAACCACACGGTCGCAGCGCATGGCCTCATCCATATAGGAAGTCGCAATAACGCTGGTGACTTGCCGCTGCTGAAAACGATCCAGCATTTCCCATAACTGGCGACGCGACAGTGGATCGACGCCCAGACCCGGCTCGTCCAGAATGAGCAGTTCAGGCTCATGAATCAGGTTGGTACAAAGGGAGAGCTTTTTGCGCATGCCACCGGAAAGCTTGCCCGCCGGCCGCTGCGTAAAGGTCGTGAGGCCGGCCATCTGTAGCAAGCTGTTGCGTCGCGCAAGGTATTGATCTTGAGGTACGTCGCGGATGCGAGCGGAAAACGCGAGGTTTTCATCCACGCTCAAGCGATCATAGAGGGTAAAGCCCTGCGACATATAGCCGATGCGAGCGGCAATGATTTTGGACTCGCGGCGTGTATCAAGGCCAAACACCCGACAGTCACCGCTGCTGGGGTCGAGGATGCCCGCCAGCATTTGCAACAGCGTGGTTTTCCCGGCACCGTCTGCGCCGACGACACCGACACGCTCTCCCCGTCGCACGGCAAAGCTGATATCACCCACTGCAACCGTCTCCCCGAACCGCCGCGAAAGTTGTTCAGTCTGTAAGATAAGTGCCTGGGGCTGTTCAACAATGGCGTCAGGCATGTTGTATCAACTTGCCGGAACCGGTAGCGAAGCCGGCCATTGTTGGGTGGCGTCCCAGCGAATCCAGGCATCGGCCGGCATCCCCGGTTTCAACAGGCCATCAGGATTGTCCAGTGCCAGGGTAACCCCGTAAACCATGCGCTGGCGTTCATCCGGCATATGTACATCCCGCGGGGTGAATTGAGCAAAATCATCAATACGGCTGACATTGGCGACAAACTCTCGATCGACACCATCGACGCGAATACGCGCCTCATCACCCAGGTGCAGGCGGTTCAGGTGGTTGGCGGAGACATAGACTTTCAACTCCAGACGGTTGAGATCGACAATCAACGCCAGCGGCTGGCCGGCGGCGACCACCTCGCCGGTCTCCACTGCACGAATCAACACCGTGCCCGACAAGGGGGCTGCCACCTCCAGTTTGTTGCGTTGGGATTCGGCCAACGCCAACGTAGCACCAGCGGCTTCCATCTGTGCGTTGAGCGCGTCGCGCTGCTTCTGCAACGCCTGCAAGCGCCCCATTGCTTCTTTAACAGCATTTTCTGCCGTATCGACATCCTGCTGCGTACCCAGTTTCTTTGTCTGCAGGGCGCGTACACGTTCCAATTGGCGCTTTGCAGTCGCGGCGTGGTGGCGCCAGGTATCACGTTCACTGTCAATTACGGCGATGTTCTCCTTAAGTGACTCAAGTTCGCCCTGGGCACCACGGATCTGTTCGTCGGCATCCACCGGATCGATCTCGACAAGTACGTCACCCGTAGAGACCGCTTCGCCTTCCAACAGGCGATGTCGCAGCACCCGGCCACCGCGTTCAGCGGCAAGCTTTACATCACGCCCCTCGATATACCCGTTACCATAAACGAAGCCCTCGGGTAGCGGTTTACCCTGGGTGAGCCAAAAGAGCCCGTAAGAAACAACGGCAACCAGGACTATCACCGCTAACGACCAGATCCAGGATGGATTTTTCATCTTTTTTCCTTGGTTCGCACATCAACTCAGTCGAGCAATAGCCCTCGTATCAGGGCGCCATAGACCACCATGCTAATTCTCACTCTATGGAATCGCTCTCTGAACAGGGCTGACAAAATTTCATCCGGTTCATCGCCAGCAACGAAAAAGAGGCCGACCAGGTGATCAGCACCAGTCCGTTAATGGCCTCCAGCCCATAGAGAATTTTAAACCATCCCGAGGCCGACAAATCGCCGGCACCCAGCGAGCTGTAGGCAACAAATGAAAAATACAGGGTATTGATCCAGTCTTCGAAGCTGGAGCCCGGCAGTTCGCCAAACCCCGGAATAAGATGCGCAAAATAATAAACAAAGGCATAAACCACTACTTCGACGACATGGGCAACAAACAATCCGCAAATGATGGCAATCAATTTAATCGACTGCGCCCATCCGGTATCCAATATTGCCATCAACCGCGTCAAAAACCCATAATGCACCGTCACGGTTAATACCAGTAGAAAAGGAAATAAAATTATCAGAACCATCACATTACCTTATCGAAAATAACCAGGGTTAGGATGTTTTTACACGCAACCAGTGTCGGTGTTCATAAAACGCGCTCCACATTGCGCCAAGGGAAAAGGCAAATAACAACTCCTCTACCGGAATCCCGGCAACCTGTATACCGCTGATATTGGCATGATTCCAATACAGCGCCACAAAACCCGGATGTGAGGCCGCCATGGCGCTAAAAAACAGAAAATACAATCCCGTAAACATCAGGGCACCTTTTATTGCCTGCGATAACAAATCCGGCCGGCAAACTATCGTTGTCATTGCACCTCCCAGCAAACTCAACGAGGCGGTATAGATGGCATTCCATGTGGTAAGTCCCTCAAGCCCGAGAAACAGCCACACCGGCGAGCTGAGCAAGAATTTATGGTAGCGATGACGCCTGCTGGATTTCTCGCAATCAGCCAGCGGCTTGAGCACGTATTTATCCGACACCCCAAAGAGACTACTTGCCAAACCACCCACCGCGAAGGAAAAAATCAGGCTTTCGATATCGAAGCCAGTGGCTTCGCCCAAACGAAACAAGGTCGGTGGAAACCAATAGTCCGGGTAAAACAGCGGTTCAGACAGTCCCAGCGGTGCCGTCCCGATACTCATCGTCATCATCTTTACATGCTGGCTCTTTTGCACAATAAAAACGACCAGCCAAATCAGCAACAGAATAAGACTCCAGACGAAGTAAGTGTATTGCATATCCATCATTGACCGTTTTCACTCCGGGGATCGAGATGATTCGCCAGCACCGGTATGACACTGGAGGCGATAATGGCGGTCGCCAGCGTCATCAGTACCAGCGCGATCATGGCGTGGTGGGACAAATGCCCTTGTTGAAGCCCTACACTGGCAACAACCAGCGCAACCTCTGCCCGAGGCAATAGCGCAAACCCAAGCAACCATCGTTCACGCAGTGACAGGAAAGAACCCATTACCCAGGGCGCAAGCAACTTACCGATAACCGCCGCCGCGATGACCAATAGCACGTACCCAATCAACTCATCGTCCGCCAGAGCGAGCTCCGTAATCTGCATACCGATGGCCAAAAAAAACAGCGGCGAAAAAAACCTGCTGACGCTGGCAAAAAATTCACTGTCCGTTGTTTTGGCCGCTTTTGTTGATTGTGCGAATCGCGTTTTAAATACGGCGGCAACCGCACCCGCCGCAAAACCACCGACCACCGGTGAGAGTTCAAAACTTGCCGTCACCCATGCAGCCAGCAGCGCCGTCAAAACGGCAAAAACCCTGCGCAAAAGTGTTAGTCGTCTTAGCGATGAGCGCACCAGCAAGGTATTCAACAGCCACAGAAGAACACTGAGTCCGGACAAGACGAGCAAACTCATTAACAGCGAAAACAAGATGAGGCCCAGACCATTGTCACTGCTCAGCCCCGCATGGGTGGCAGATAACAAATACAACACCAAAATGTCATCGACGATCGCTGCCGCCAATAATATTTGGCCCACCTTGCTCTCAAGCACCGCAGCATGATGCATCAGGGCGACACTGAGTCCGATACTCGTGGCTGACAACGCGATACCCACATACAGGGCTTCATCAATGTCCTGCGATACGATATAAGCGGCTGCAAATCCCGACAGCAGACTTAAGATTATTCCCGCCAACCCCACCAGGATTCCCGGCTTGATTGCAGCGGCAAAATGTGACCATTGAATATCGTAACCCGCTGAGAACAGGATCAGGATAACCGCCAGTTCCGATAGAACGTGCTCAGCCTCACCAATCCGAATCAGGCTGAAACCCGCCGGCCCCAGCAGCACGCCAACGACAATAACCACCGCCGCCTGCGGCAACCTAAATCGCTCAGACACCCCATCACAGGCGACCATCAACAGTGATGCGGTTAAAAACAATGTCAGGTTAAAAAACAAAGCTGAATTCCCTGTAGCGTGGTTTCATTGCTGTCTCAAAGATTGTCATAACGACTCACATCGAGCAGACCTTCGCCACCACCCATACGGCCTCGATAGTGATGAAGCTTATCCAGGATCAACCAAATTCGGCGGTCTGTCCTGCGGACACCATAACGCTCGACCCATCGATCCATAGTCACCGGGTCGGTGATTTTGTTTGCTTGGCTGGTAAATTTATCAAGCTCGCTGCGCTCTACCAAAAAAATAAAATTCGGATAACTGCCGATAGCCCCGTCCACCAACATCAACATATCTTCATCAGGTATACGACGATCTTCCTCGCCGAAAATAAATGACACATTCGCGTGAGCCTTATTGATAATCATCGACACCACCTGCTCAATCTCACCGTCTTCGTTATGAATCACCAAATAACTCAGTTCGGGCAGGTTGCGTATCCAGGCTGACTGCTTTGCCGACAGGTGATCCAGAGGTTTAAGCGCGTTGGGCACGCGATCACCGATGGGAACGGCTTTATCCCGCGTGAATGAAGATCGATCACGGATCATCTCGACCAGTTCGCTTTTGACATCATGACCGGCATATCGGATGGCTGCCGGGGTATCAATCAACAACTTGGAATGGCCGTAAAATACCTTGGCCTGTGCCAGCGCCCCCCGATACCAGCGTTTAAGAATGGGTTCTCTATCGGCAATGGGTAGGAAGGAGAGAAACAATCCCTCGCTTTCCATGCGCAGATAATCCATGTACATGCGAGTCAATATTTGGTGTGACACACTGCCGAACACATCGAAGTTCACCACCAGGTCGTAGTAAATGCGCTCCAGTGTCGGGTAATCAATGACCCAAACGGTATTGGGATCCTCGCCAATCAAACCCTCCGACACAGAAGCACTGTCGAAATGTCTGAACACGGTGAGCACCGGCGTTGATTGATTTTCACCCTTCCAGATGGCTGTGATCGGTAGGCCCTGCCGGGTGAGCTCGTGCGATCGATAGGCGTTGTCACGGAATTCCAGATAGCGCCGGTGGGCATGAAGTCCTTCGTGCCACAACGCGGTAAAGTCCAGAGGACCAGCGCTTGTCGGCGGGAGATCCAGAAAGGGTATTGTGTTAAAAAGATAGGCGTTATCGACCACCGACAAGTCATACTCCGGCGACAGGAAGGCCACAAAGAAATAATCGTTAATCACATTCAACGCGACCTGCCCGCGACAGACCGGACCTTTGATAAAGGATTCAACAAAAAATTGGACGTTATCCAGCATAAATCGATAACGAGCATCGGCGGGAATAGCACTGAACGTCAAGAACGGATTGGTCGCATTTTTCGTGGTGTAGCCAGCCGACTCAGAAACCTTCCAGTCACTGTAGAAAAACAGGGAGTTCCAGCGAGCCATACGACGCTGATCGAGTGGATAAACGCTATGTGTTTTATCCAGGAGTGTTTCCCTGACAGGAATGAGCCGGTAGTAAAACGGCTTTTCCCCAGGGTCACTGTTAGGTCGACGAGCCGCGATTTCATTCGGCGCAATAGCCGTCGGTGTCGATGATCGGATCAACCGAAAGTAATAAGTTTGCTCCTTATCGGAAATCGCCAAATGCCCCAGAAACAAATGTTCATACAAATAGCGGGAAACCAGTTTATGCCGGGGTGATTTTTCGTTGAAAAATGCCTCCCACTGGTCGACTTGCGCGATCACACTGGATGGCAGATCAAGAGGTGGATCAAAATCCGGATAGCCCTGCTTTATCCAGTTTTCCAACTGCAGTTGTTCCTGGCGCGGTAAGGGCGCCATGCCATAGGGCATGGCGGCCATCGGCTGTTTGGCAAGAAAATTATCAACTTCTTCGATTGTTGCCGCACAGGACAATTCACGGTTGATATCCAACGGAAAGTCCGTGGGCAATTTTCCTCCGGAGGGAAAGGTATTCTCGGGTTTGCGTGTAACAAGCCTGTATAACGCGTCGTCCAGATAGTCGGTATTTTTGGGCGAAGCTGAGGTGGCGGTAATCACCTCGTGAAAGCCTAGCTTGCGCCAGTCGGTGACGGAACGGCCATCAATAAAAAGCCTTGTGGTGACGTCTTCTGAGAATCTGGAGGGGTTATAGACAGTTTGAGGGGTCGCTCCGCGCAAGAGCCCCTCATAAGCACCAAGTTTTAATTGACAGGGGGCGTCATAACAGCCATGGCACACCACGCAGCGTGTATCCAGGATGCGCTTTACGTCGGTGCTTTCCGAATATTGGGTGGCGTCAGCCCAACCATTGCCGATCATCAACAGAAAGGCGGCGATCAATATTGATATTGTTTGTATTGGAATCATTGGCACCAACCTGTTCACAGCCAGCGTTTAACCATCATGGCAATCCGCTCCAACCATCGCGATACCCCATCGCGCCGTTCCCAATCCTGAGACTCGATGCTTTCCGACTGCGATAAATCCTGCAGGAACTGCACTTTAAGTTCGGCGGCCAATCCCCTATCGGCTGTTGCCAGATTGAGTTCGTAGTTAATAAATAAACTGCGGTAATCCAGATTGGCCGTTCCCACCATCGACCAGTTGTCGTCGACTACCACCGTTTTTGCGTGCAGCATTCGCGGCAGGTACTCAAAAATTCGCACACCGGAATCGAGCAAGGAGGCATAAATATGACGGGCGGCCCAGCGCGCAATACGCACGTCACTCTCACCGGGAACCAGTAGCCTGACATCCACGCCACGCTCAGCGGCCTGACGCAATTGGCTGAGGGTATGACTATCGGGGACAAAATAAGGGGTGGTCAGATAAATAAACGTCTTCGCCTTGTCGAATGCCGCGCCGTACACACATCGCAAGCGGTGGCGACAGGTCAGCGTATGATTGTGCAGCAGTCTGCTGCCCGCTTCCTTTTGCATGGGCTGCCAACGCAGACGACCTTGCCAAAATGCGTCAAACAATTGCACGGCCACGTCGACAAGTGAGCCGCCAAAACTCACATGGGTATCACGCCAGCGCGCATCCCCGTAATACTCCCTGGAATTTTCCTGATGTATATTGAAGCCACCGAGAAAGGCGACACGATCATCCACAATCAGCATCTTGCGATGATTACGGCGGTTATAGCGCCAGGGCCTGCGCCAGCTCCAGCGGTGAAACCAGCGTAATTTCACACCGTTGCAACGCAGGTGATTTTGCATCTTGCGCGAAAACCAGAACAACGAGCCCGCCGCATCGATATGCACCCTTACCACGATACCCGCTTGTGCCCGTTCAATAAGCGCCTGACAAAACCGATTGCCTACCGCGTCATCGGCAAATATATAGGATTCCAGTCGAATACTCTCTTTCGCACCCGCTATCGCCGAAAGCATGGATGCATATAAATCATCGCCCTCGGTAAACAACTGGAAGGTTTCCGCAGCATGATCGGGTAATGTGGTGCAATCGTTCCCGTCACATCGGTTTTCCGTTCCGTCCGGCCTCACGTTCAAACTTGTGCAATATTCAATCATCAGAATTCAAACTGGAACTGCCGACAAACGCTCGCCATTGCTCCCGTCGAGGAATAAACATAGGCACCCGTTGCTGGTAGGCGCGATAGGTTTCGCCAAATTCCGCCAGTACCTGGCGCTCTTCCTTTCGGGCCAGCATGTAATAAGCAAATACAATCACCGGGAAAAGCCCCACAGAAAACAGTGTGGGCCAGTGCACCACACCCTCGCCAAACAGCGCGATAAACAGGCCGTGTATTGAGGATGCCGGACAAAACGGTACAACCCATCGGTCACCAGCGTGTTTTGTTGACGTGCGCGATGCACCTGTCGCCAGCCCTGGAAAAAAATGCCAATCCCGAGTAGCACCAACGCATAACCCAGAATCATCGAAATCATCATGCCCGTCTCGCCCATGCCCAATAAGGTGGACCATAGGCTGGCATTCAGATCGTACCGATCAAGGCCAAAGAACCGTGACAGCAAATATATGGTTAATGGGAATCCATACATTTCAGCGTATAGCGCGATAATAAATGCCTGCACCACGCCCGCACTGGCCCATTCATGCCAGGATTTGGGTGCCAGATAGCGATAAAAAAACCAGGAAATCACCACGATCATAATGATCGCGAGCGCCCACGCGCCTGAATGTTGTATCGTTTGTTCCATCTTTAATCCTCCAACTCACGTGCTGTTATGGTAAATTTCATATTTGTTCGACAATAGCCTGTCCAGCACCAGACAAGCGGTAATATCGCCGGTGACGTTGATAGCTGAACGCTTGAGATGTCTTTTCTTCATGCGCTTTACTTATGTCGTAAATTGCATAGACCTTATCTACCAACGACCGAGGCAGAACCGTGCTACTACGGTCGGCCCAACTCCACTTGCATTACATTGATCCCTCCGGTACGGAACATGCCGGCACAACTGGCCAGGTAGAACCGCCATTTGCGTATAAATATTTCGCTGTAGCCTAGCGCCTGTATTGCCGGAATTTGTTTATCAACGTTTGCCAGCCATTTTTCCAACGTAATGGCATAGTCCTGGCCGAATTCAAAAACATCATTCACCACCAGCCCGCTGTCCACGGCAATCGTTTCAAAGCGTTCCCTGGAGGGCAGCATCCCGCCGGGGAAAATATGCTCTCTGAGAAAATCACTGCCGGCTCGATACCAGTCAAACCGCTCTTCTGCGATGGTAATCGTCTGTATCATTGCCTTGCCCGCAGGTCTTAGGTAGTTGTACACATCCCTCATATACGTAGACCAATACGACTCGCCAACGTGTTCAAACATCCCGATCGATACCACGTAATCGAACGATCCCGTCAGTTCGCGGTAATCCTGCAATCGAACCTCGGTATTCGAGTCCAGTCCGGCGGATTGCAGTCGTTCAGCAGCATATTGCGCCTGCTCTTTTGACAGAGTCACACCCGTGACATGGCAATCACGTGCAGCCGCGACTTCCATAAAACCGCCCCAGCCACAACCGATTTCCAGCATGCGGCTTCCCGGTGACGGGGCCAATCGCTGAAGGATCCGTTGGTATTTGGCTTTTTGCGCATCAAAAAGTGAGACGGAGGCATCACCGTTAAACAGAGCGCTGGAATAGGTCATGCTCTTATCCAGCCAGAGCGGGTAGAAGTCGTTGCCCAGGTCATAATGCTCATGCACGTTTTGACGGCTGCGTTTGAGCGTGTTGGGGAACAGGTGGTGTTTGCACCAGTACAGTAGTTTTAGCCACAGGTTGGTCTGTAAATACCGGTCGAAAACGGTCAGATTGGCGGCGGCTAAACGCATGAGCGCCAGCAGATCGGGCGTGGACCATTTCCCCGCCATGTAGTCTTCCCCCAGGCCCACGTCACCGTGGGTGATCAGACGATCAATCACATCCCAATGAAACAGGGTCATTTCAGCATTGACAAAGGCAGTTTTCCCTCCATGGTGTGTTGTCTGACCATTGGGCCAGGTAAGCGACAAAGATCCGAACTGAAGCGACTTCAAAGCCTGCAAGAAAAGCTTCTGGTGGATATTGCTCACTTTTCCTTTTCTTGTTTCTGGTATCTCAGATTCACTGTTTTCGGAAAAATATGCTTTGTCCATGCGTCCCTTCATCACAGTGTTTCCAACAAATCCAGTAGACGACAGGCATAGGCATACTCGTTGTCGTACCACACTTGAAGCTTTACGGTTCGGTCACCGATGACCCGCGTGGACAGCCCGTGTACGATGGCGGAATGGGCGTTGCCGACAATATCGCTGCTCACCCACTCCTGCAGGGTAAAATCCATGACCCCACTAAGGGCATTTTTACAGGCATCCAACAAACGCTGATTGACTTCATCAACCGTCACTGGTTGTTGCAATCGCACCGTAATATCGGTCAAACCGCCATCGGCTATTGGTGCCCTGACCGCCAGGGCGGAAAACTTCCCGGAAAGATCGGGCAGCACAGCCGCAACGACTTTGTCCGCACCGGTGGAAGTGGGCACCAGGTTGAGGGCCGCCGCGCGACCGCGAATGCGCTTTCGGGAGGCGACATCCACCAGCCCCTGAGAGGAGGTGTAGGCATGAATGGTGGTGGCCGACGCCGTCTCAATACCCCAGGCCTGCAGTAGCACAGCCAGCGGCGGCACCAGGGAGTTGGTGGTGCAGGAGCCACTGGAAATGATCTGGTGTTGTTCAGGGTTAAATGCACCCTGGTTAACCCCATAGATAATGGTTAGATCAGCCGATTCAGACGGGGCGCTGATTAACACCCTTCCCGCCCCTGCCGCCAAGTGCTTCGCCGCATCGTCGTGCTTTCTGAAAACGCCCGTGGCTTCAAGCACCCAGTCCACTGCCATATCCGACCAGGGCAACTGCCCGGGATCAGGCTGATGACTCACCGGAATGGACACACCGGACACGCGCAACTGATCACCACTGATTTCAACAGGCGCCGCAAGACGACCGTGGACCGAGTCAAATTCCAGCAAATAGGCCAGCGTCTCATTGTCAGTCAGGTCGTTGAGCGCAACCAGTTGCAGATTTTCAGGCATGCGTCGCAGGTATTCGCGAATAACTAACCGGCCGATTCTGCCGGCGCCATTGATTGCAAATCGTTTCATGGCTCTTCTCCCTGTTTGCGTATGAATTTCAGTTAGTGGTACTGATTCAATCGGATAAAACCACCAGTGTGTTTGGCAACTCGTTTTTGTCTTGCGTTGCCGGGTAATGCTCTGCCAGTAAGCGACCACAGGATTGAATGCACTGAATAAATCCCTCAGCAATTTGCTTGCGCTTTACCTGTTGGACAAAGGCAGAAACAATGTCCTGCCATTGCTCATCCGCTATTTTTTGGGCGATACCCCGGTCGGTAAGGATTTCCACATAGCGTTCCTGCGCTGACACAAAAATCAGTAGGCCCATCCCTTCCCGCGTATGATGCAGACCGTTCTCCAGAAACTGCCGCCTCGCCATATTGGCAGCGCGCCAGTAGCGAACCGGTTGGGGAATAATCCGCTGAAAAAATGGCTGCCAGCGAAATAGCAGCCAGGACGCGACGAAGACCAGCAACTGCAACAGTGACACTGCGCTACTGTGTCCCCACCAGGGTGTTAATACCAACAGCAGAGGTGACACCAACGCGAGCAACGCTGCCCAAAGGGCTGGAATGTAATAATAATCATCGCTGCGTGGCGCAAGCACGCACACCACTTCCGCATCGGTGAGTTGTTCGACGTCACTGATGGCCTGACTGATCTGTTGCTGTAACCGTTTTGAATACTGCATCACCAACCTCCCGAGGCGCCGCCGCCACCAAAACCACCGCCACCGCCGCCGAATCCACCGCCCCGGCGCGAACCACCGTAATGGCCACCATGGTGGCCATAAAATCCCCCCATGCCAAAGCGCTGTAGAAAGATCAGGGGAAGAAAGAAAATCACCCACCAGGGTGGCAATTCATTGGATTGATTCTGGGGCGATCTGAAACGGTATTGTCCACCCATGGCCTGAATAATGGCATCCACACCTTCGGTAATACCCTGGGCGAAGTTGCTATCACGAAACTGCGGCAGGATCACCGCCTGTATAATGTTGGCAGACAGCGCATCGGTCAGCTCGCCTTCCAGGCCATATCCCACTTCGATACGTACCTTGCGAAGACCTGGCACCACGATCAGCAAGGCGCCATTGTCCTTACCTTTCTGTCCGATACCCCACGCCCGTCCCAGCTGGTAGCCGTAGTCCTCGATTGCCAGCCCTTGCAGGTCCTTCAGCGTAACCACCACCAGTTGATTGCCAGTCGCGGCCTCGTGGGCCTGCAACTGCTGCTCAAGCTGTTGTGCCGTGCCGGAATCCAGCAACCCGGCCTGATCGACCACCCGACCGCTGAGCGGGGGGAAGGAGACCGCCGCGAAGAGCGGCAGACTGGCCCAGAGCAGCAGTAGGCAGGTACTGATTCGCCATACGCTAGTCATTGAAATCTACCTTGGGCGCCTGTTCTGCATTCTGGTTCGTAGCCTCATAGGTTTCCCGTAGCGGCATATCACTGTAAAGAATCCAGTGCCAGATCCTGCCGGGAAAGGTTCTTATCTCCCTGTTGTATTGGTTGACTGCCTGAATAAAATCGCGACGGGCGACGCTGATTCGGTTCTCAGTGCCTTCCAACTGGGATTGCAACGCCAGAAAATTTTGATTGGCTTTCAAATCGGGATAGCGCTCAACGACGACCATAAGACGCTGTAGCGCACTTCCCAGCTCGCTCTGAGCTGCCTGAAACTGCTGTAGCTTCTGTGGATTATCAAGTAGATCTTTGCCCGCCTGAATGGAACCGACTTTGGCGCGGGCCTCAGTCACCGCTATCAGCGTTTCCTGTTCATGGGCGGCATAACCTTTGACGGTGGCGACTAGATTGGGAACCAGATCCGCACGCCGCTGGTACTGATTCTCCACCTGGGCCCAGGCAGCTTTCGCCTGCTCATCGTAGGTGGGGATGTTGTTAACGCCGCAACCGCTTAACCACGGCAGCGTGAATAACAAAACCAGCAGAGCGCGCGGGAATAATGGCCTGAGTTCCCATCGAGCGTTTATCAACATTGTCATAATATTCTCCATCGTTAGGGTTATAGGGGTTACAAGAAACGATCCGCAGCGATACCCAACGCGATGCCGATCAACAAGGTTAAAAAGCCCATGGCCACCGGCAGACGCAAAGTCTTAGCCCCCGCCGTCAGGACAATCGCGTATTTAAAAATCAGGTTGGCAACAAAGGCTATCACGATGGCGTTTACCGCCACCGGCGAGCTGAGTGTCTGGCTCGATACCAATTTAAGGTTGGAAATGGTAATGGCATCCAGGTCCGTCAGACCTGAGATAAAGGCCACGACATAAACACCGGTATCGGCGAAGTTGTCGTTCATCCATGATACCAGTAGCAATACCACAGCGAATGCCGCCGCAAAGCCCAGCGCGGTTTTCAGTTCCGCCGGATTCCTGACCTCCAGATCTGGGAGGGCTTTTTGTGCACTAACAACACGACGATAAGCCCAAAGCCCATAAACACCACCCACTAAACCGCCGCCTAATAACCAGGGCAACATGGGCCGCAACATGGACGGCTCTACCACTGAAACCAGGATACCAACGCGAATGAACAGGACAATGTGCGAGAGCAGGATGATGGTGCTGGCAACAGTGGAGAACCCCCGCAGGCTCTTACTGTGTCGCGCATAGACAAGCGTGGTCGCCGTGGTGGAAACCAGGCCGCCAAACAAGCCGATAATCAGCAGCCCTGCCTTGCCGTCCAGACAGCGTAGCGCCACGTAACCGGCGAGACTGATACCGCTGATCAACACCACCAGCCAACCGGTTTGATAGGGGTTGAACACCGCATAGGGACCATAGGTGGTATCAGGCAGGATGGGCAGCAAAATAAACGCGACCGCCGCAAACTGGAAGAACGACCGGATATCCTTATCCGTCAACTGCTGCGGCACCTGTCTCAATTGCTCGCGGAAATACAAAATAGCGGTGATAGCGATGGCTAAAGCAGACGGTAACAGCGGATGGCCAAGCCACAGACTGTAGCCAAGCGCAAAAGCGATTAACCCGGCCATCACCGTCGTCGTGTCCGACTCTTCGGATGTTGATTTTGCCTGCGCAACGACCAATGAAAGACCAACCAACAGACCAATCGCAATGGCCAGCCCCACATTCTGATCAGGTGTAGCAATATAGCCGGCCAGACTGCCGGAAAGCGCAATCAGGGTAAACGTGCGCACGCCGGCAATGGCATTATTGTGGCGCTCACGTTCAAGCCCGATCAAAAAGCCGATGCCGATACTTTGCGCAAACAACATCAGATGGGAAAGTTGCGTTTGGTATTCATTCATAACACGGATAACATCCTCCACGATCCATAATGCCGTGACGACTGAAGACGATCTGGTTGATACCCCTCACGCTCCCCTGCATTAATGGTTCTCCGTAGGCGTGAAGGTGGAAAACGCCGCTTGCTGAATCGCCGTGGACACGCTGATTTTCTGTTTGATGCCAGACAGATGTTGATCGTCCAGTGTCTCCTCCGCCAGCAATCGTTGGGCGGTTTCTTCCAGCAACGATTGATTGAGTACGAGAATATCCGTCGCCAGGGCAAAAGCGTCATTCAACAGTTGGCTGACGGCTGCCGATACCCGCTGTGCCATATCGGGGCCGAAACGCAGGCTGGAATCAGTGATGGATGGATCGAGAAACGGCGATTTTGGCGTATCAATGGACAGCATGCCGATCTCGTCCGACATGCCATACTGGGTCACCATGGCTCGGGCAATATCCGTGGCTTTCACCAAATCGTCGGCGGCGCCGGTGGTCACTTCGTCGAAGATCAGTTGCTCCGCCGCTCTCCCCGCCAACAGCACGGCGATACGATTCTGCAAATCTTTTTTGCTCATTAAATAGCGATCTTCCGAGGGGCGCTGGATGGTGTAGCCAAGCGCTCCCACACCACGGGGGATTATGGAGACTTTTTGAATCGGCTGTTCCGGGCTGAGCGCCATGCCCACCAGGGCATGACCCATTTCGTGATGCGCGACGACGGCCTTTTCCTGTGGATTGATCAGTTTGTTTTTCTTCTCCAAGCCAGCAATGATGCGCTCGATGGCATTGACAAAATCCTCCATGGAGACACTGTCGGCACCGCGCCGGGTGGCGAGCAGCGCCGCTTCATTAACCAGGTTCGCCAGGTCCGCGCCACTGAATCCGGTGGTTAGCGACGCAACTGCTTCTATGCTGACCGTATCATCGGCCTGTATCTTTACCATATGGACGCGAAGTATCTGTCCACGGCCGACTTTATCCGGGCGGTCGACCAATACCTGACGGTCAAAGCGGCCAGCGCGTAGTAAGGCCGGGTCGAGGATTTCGGGCCGGTTGGTGGCTGCGAGAATGATCACGCCTTCAGAGGGATTAAAACCATCCAGTTCGCTGAGTAACTGATTCAGGGTTTGTTCACGCTCATCGTGGCCCCCGGACATGGGGCCTACACCGCGCACACGACCCAAGGCATCCAGTTCGTCGATAAAAATAATGGCGGGGGCATGTTGCTTGGCCTGTTCAAACAGATCCCGCACTCTGGCGGCACCAACACCGACAAACATTTCGATAAATTCCGAGCCGCTAATGGAAAAGAACGCCACTCCGGCCTCCCCCGCCACGGCGCGGGCGATCAGTGTTTTACCGGTACCCGGCGGGCCAACCAGTAATACCCCCTTGGGAATATGGGCACCCAATCGGCTATATCTCCCCGGTTCTTTTAAGAACTGCACCACTTCCACCAATTCTTCCTTGGCCTCATCCACCCCAGCCACGTCATCAAACGTGACGCCCGTATCTTTCTCAACCAACACCTTGGCTTTGCTCTTACCGATATTCATCATGCCGCCCATGCCCTGCTTGTCGGCAAATTTACGGAACATCAAAAACCACACCAGGAAAAACACCAGTGCCGGAGCGATCCAGCCGATTAATGTGGCAAGCGGCCCACCGGAGACAACACCCTTGTAGTCCACGTTATAGGGGGCGAGTTTTTCCGCCAGGTCGATATCGACCCGGGGTGTAACGAAGTGGTCTTTGCCCTCAATCGGCTCCTTGAAGCTGCCGCGAATGGTTTGCTGATCAACCACCAGGTCTTTTAACCAGCCCTGTTGCAGGTAGCGCTCAAACTCGCTGTAACTCAGTTGAGCCTGACTAGCTGTGTGTCCCCAGAAGCTCTGAAACAGCACAACCCCCCACAGCGCCACAAACAGGTAGACCAGATTCAATTGCTGCTTTTTATTCATTGCATTTTCCTCAGTGACAACCACCGTCCTTGGTCAGGTGTGCAAGGTTGTCGAGTTCACACTCCTCGCTGTAATGAATCAGTCCCCGTTTAACCTGATCCAACACACCTTTGCGAAACCCAACTGCCGCTTTCTCGATGGCTTTTTCAATATCCTCCAGAGAGACTTGAATGAGGTCGTAAGTCACGTACAAGTCTTCACCTTCAAACACAATTGCTTCAACACCCATCAGCATCTGCAGTGAGGCTTCCAGTTCTGCTTTAAGGGGATCGCTGATGGCTTCGCAAAATCGAATGCGACGCTTCTTTAACACCACCTGGTCTTTCTGCTTGGGTGACTTGCCATGTTGGGGGTCACCCACAAACAGATGTGGATGGGACTTAAATCGCTCCAGACACTGGGTCGAACAAAAATAGTGATCAACGCCCTGATAGTTCACCAACAGTGATCGGTTGATTTTTGTCATATAACAAACAGGGCAGTGAATCGTGAATTCCAGTTTGTTCATCAAAACCTCCTCAGGGTTGCTGGCCCACGCCATTCAACAACTGGTACAACTCGCTTTCGGTGGTTAATACCAGCGTGGTGGAAGGATCAATCACCTGCTTGTAGGTTTCCAATGTCTTCACAAGGTCATACAGTTCACGTGACGACTTGGTTTGGTTGTAGGCCGCCGCATAGATTTCTGTGGCTTTGGCATCGGCCACACCTTGAATAGATTGAATTTTTCGGTACGCTTCGGACTCAATACGCTGCAGGTCTTTTTCCTTGTTGCCGATAATTTTGGCGGCCTCACCGGCACCTTCGGAACGAAACCGCTCAGCAATCTGCTGGCGTTCACTGATCATTCTGGCGTAGATTTTCTGCCGGACGCTTTCGTTATAGTTAATCCGCTTAAACCGGATATCGAGCAACTCAATACCGAATTCCGCCAGTTTTACGGACGCGGCGGAAAAAATATCCTCTTCAATTTGCCGCCTGCCGCGCTTAATCGGTAGCAATTTTCCAACGTCCGCTTCTGCCAGCAGGGGATCAACAGCAGGCGTTCTGTCTTTGGTGGTTCGGACAATTTCAATCAATTCGTGTTTGGCGACGGCATTGCGGGTTTCACTGCCGAGAATATCCTCCAGCCGGGACTGGGCACTGCGCTCGTCCCGTAACCGCAGGAAGTACTGCAGCGGATCTTTGATGCGCCAGCGGCCGAAGGTATCAACCGTGATATAAAGCTTGTCCTTGGTCGGCATATCGTTGGCGGAACCATCCCAAAGCAATATCCGTTTTTCGATACGATTGACTTTCTGGATAAAGGGAATCTTTAATTTCAGGCCGGCTTCATTAACAATTCCGCCCACGGGTTTACCGAACTGCGTCATGATCACCTGCTCGGTTTCGTTCACGGTATAGAACGCTTCATAGGCAACGATCAGTAGCGGAAATAATACCGCCAGCGCGATGTAGATGAATCTGTTCATCGGGGTTCTCCTTGCATGGCGTTGAGTTGCAGCAACGGCAAAACGGACGCTGCTTTATCGTCGAGCACAATTTTGTTTTTCACGACTGGCAATACCTCCTGCAGGGTTTCCAGGTAGAGTCGCCGCTTGGTAACCCCCGGTGCCTTGATATATTCAGCCAGCAGCGCGTTAAATTTGGCCGCGTCCCCTTCCGCCTGATTGACACGCTGGATCGCATACCCTTCCCCTGCCTGGATGGAGCGTTCCGCCGTACCCCTGGCTTGGGGTACGGCCTTGTTGTACTCGCCGCGGGCTACATTAATCATGCGCTCACGTTCCTGCTGCGCTTCGTTGACTTCATCAAAGGAAGCCTTTACCGGTTTCGGCGGATTGACGTTCTTGAGCTGCACCTGATCTATGCGCAAGCCCATTTCATAGAGGTTAACCACCTCCTGCATCTTGGTCTGGGCATTGGCCTCAATGTCCTGACGACCGATGGTCAACACTTCATCTACCGTACGATCACCGACAACTTCGCGCATCACCGATTCGGAAATGTCCCGCAGGGCATCCCCCGGATCGCGCACTTTGAATAGGAAGTCGAAGGCGTTCTCAATGCGAAACTGAATCACCCACTCCACCAGCGCCGCATTCAAGTCTCCGGTAACGATGGTGGTTTCCAGCTCCCATTCCCTGGGATCGGACATCTGTCGCGTAAACGTCGCGCCGGGTGTACCGAAGCCAAATTCTTCTTTGAGCTGACGTTTCACTGGGACCTGAACCACCTGATCAACACCGAAGGGAATTTTGAAATGCAGGCCAGGATCGACGACATAGTGGTAGTGACCAAAGCGCTGTACGACGCCGACGGATTCCGCCGAGACTGTGTAAAAACTGCTGTAGCCCAGATACACCGCGAGCGCGATGACAATACCCAAAGCAATCTGACGCGGTGAAATGGGTATGTCCGGCAATGATTGTTCAAACTTATCGTTCATGGCTGTTTCCTTTTCTTTGATTGCTTAGGTGGCGCGGTTTTGGCTGAATGGCGCTAGCTGGTGGTGGCATCGGAACCGATCTCCAATACGTTGTTTCCCAAGTACTGATGCGGAGGAATAATCAGGTTGGTAGGGGCCGGCACCCCTTTAAATACCCGCCCGGCCAGATCGAACTTGGAGCCGTGACAGGGGCAGAAGAAAAGTGCGTGCTTCACCTCTGCTCTGCCATCCGGCTCATAGTTGGGTACACACCCCAAATGGGTACAAATACCCACCGCCACAAAGATATCGTCCCGGATACTGCGAACGGCATTCCTGGCGTAATCCGGTTGTTGATTAACGTCGGAATCGGGATCTCTTAATTCGCCGCTATGCTCTTCCAGAGCCAGGTTTTTTTAAATTTTCGGCAGTGCGCCGAACGACCCACACAGGTTTTCCCTGCCACGCCCCGGTAATCATGGCACCTGGGTCAATTTTGCTGATATCCACCTGTACCGGAGCTCCGACAGATTTGGCCTTGGCACTGGGATTCCAGGATTGAACAAAGGGCGTGGCGACTCCGACCACACCCGCACCTGCAACAAAGGAGGTGGCTCCTATCAGAAACCGGCGCCGAGGTTCATTCACTTCAGTCATTTCATGCCTCTCCTCTGCCTATTTTCTGCATAACCACTGTGGCAATGGACTGCGCATCAGACTGATTCGCCCGTAATAAACCTGGCGTATCCAAGGTACCGCCTTGATTGCGGTAACCAAAAGCGATACATCGATCAACGCCAAGATCCAAAGGGCGGCAGACACCGAGCAATATTTCCGGTCGCAGGTGCGATACAAAAATGCGCAAACGAATGTCATCGGGAAACAGGTTTATGCGGGTAGCCACATCGCAGACATAAGTCTTCTCATAGGGATCTCGCGGCTGCCGGAAGCGACCCGGTTCTAACAGGTAAGTTATGCGGCATTGAATACCTTGTTTAGATAAAGTGCGTTTTACTTCCTGACAAACGCCTAATTGATAGGCACCTACCGCGACAAGTTGTACCGGTGCACCGTCAGTCTTATCCAACGTCAATGCGCCCTGTTCTGCCAACTGGGCTGCCTGCTTGGGTGTGAATGCTGTAACAACGTCATTTTTGGGAATCGTCATCCCCCAGATTTGACCCTGGGTCTGGTAACAGGCATCGAGGCAGGCGACCGCACTATTGGCATCGGCGGGATACACAACTCTCGTCATATCGCTCATTTCCCCCAGCAACACCTCGCCAAAGGCGGAATCCTGATGGGATTGTTCATTCTTGCCGTTCTCCCATAAGTGCGAGGTGGCAATCACCGGCACCGACAGCCAGCCCGGCGGGCGCCCCAGCGCTTTTTGATGGCGCGCAAAAATGATTTCCTGGCGCAGCGCACCGATCATTTTCATGGCGAAGGCTTCATAGCTCACCACCAGGTTCAGACCGCCTTTGTTTCCCAGCGCCGCATTTACGACCGCCTCTTCATTGAGTGCGGTAATCACCGAGCCGTGAATGGATTCGGCCACACCCTGTTCCGGCTTCAGCACC
This sequence comes from Alcanivorax sp., assembly GCF_040119285.1. Classification (GTDB taxonomy): domain Bacteria; phylum Pseudomonadota; class Gammaproteobacteria; order Pseudomonadales; family Alcanivoracaceae; genus Alcanivorax. The sequence goes on along the minus strand of NZ_JBEDTY010000015.1, from coordinate 18,116 downwards.
CGGTGCTTAAGCAGATCAAGCGTCTTGCCCATGCGATTACTGCGCAGCTCATCCGGGTTGCCGATCCGCACCCGCCTATCGGGATTAGCGAGGTGCCATTCACAAAAGCGTGTGTCCACCGCTGCCATCGGGGATGTCGGGTCACCCTCGGTATGCCATTGTGGCTCTGTGGGAGATTGAAGCCTGACGTTGCGCATACACAGGGCATGGTGTTTTTCCGGCACTCGATTATCCGCCTCATGCTGCGCAATTTGTGAGATAGCCAGTTCCAACTCACTTCGTGGAAGAAATAATTTGGCCGCGTGTTCGTTAAATAGGTTGCGGGAGCGTTCATCGCTACCGGGGTTACCCGGTAGCGGTGTGCCATGAGCAGCATTGGTACCGGCGCCGTAGAATCCGTAGCCTTTTTCCGTTTCAGCAATCAGATATGGCAGTTTCACCGGATAGTGCATATGGCCTTCACGGATGTGCGCACTGCAGGCTTCGAGCCGCGCTTCGGATTCAAAAATTCCCCAGATAAACGCCGCCGGATCACGCCCGTCGATGGCGATGGGGTGAAAATCATTCTGTTCCAGGTGCTCGTAGAACCAGGACAAACCGCCTTGCTGGTACATGGTGGAGCGCTGGTCAATTCGCCTGCCATTGGCAATCATCACCGGTGTCACCAGCCCGCAATCCTCGGCGCGCCACCAGCGGCTGGCCCAGTCGCTACCGCGCTGTTCTTCAAAAGCACCGTCACTTAGAAATGCCACTAGCCGTTCCCCGGGCAGCGGCATATGCACATATTGCAGTTCGGCAAAACCCAGATAGCCGCCTTCAATCATTCCACCAGCGGTGTGCGGATTTACATGGCTACCCAGAGGAACGCCGGGGCGACCATCATCCGTTATGGCGTAGCTGTAAAAATCCTGCGCTAGCTGTGTCAGCCCCTCTTCACTCAACGGATAGCGTTCAGACTGCTCCGGATAGAGGTTTTGCAACAGCGCGTTGACCGCATCGATGGCGGCCACACAGTGCCCCTGTCCCATCAACCAACTGCGGGTGATACCGGCCAGGCGATTGGCAGCCATATAGCCCACATAGGCAGGCACCATATTCAGGGAACCGCCGGTATGCCCCTGAGGGTTAGTTTTAAAATCTGATGCCCCGAGTGCGCTGCCTCTGAAATCCACTCTGTTGCTATAGGTCATATGCACCACCAACCACATGGACGCACTGGCCAGGCGATCTGCGGCAGACAATATGTCCAGCACTTCATCGATCTGTTTAAAACGCCCTGTACACAGCAGTTGCTGACAAAGATCGAACACTCTCACCTGCGTTTCATCCCGGTGTTGGATCACGCCATAACCTTTCGACCAGCGCGCAAAGGCAGGATATGTATCACGATATAACTTTGCGCGCTGTTGTGTCCGATGATCGTTTTGTTGATCTATGGCATACATAGAAATTCCTCAATCAGCCAACGACTGAAATTTATTCTCAAAAGACAAGTGGTGTTGTACGGATCGCAACATGGCCGCTGCCTCATCGGCGACCACTACCCAACACTGCACCGGCGATGCCGGTGACGATAAAAGTAGTGGTAAAGGGGAGCGAGCCAGGGGATCTTTTAACGCGATGCCTAAGTGGGAAAGACCGGACAACAAACGACGGCAAATATCGATGTTGTTTTCCGCAATACCGCCGCTAAGAACGACACCGTCCAGCCCGCCCAGAATGGCGAAATACGCGCCCAGTGCTTTCTGGAATCGATAACGGAAAAAATCAAACGCCAGTTGGTGTTGCGGCTGTTTACTCGCAAACAAATCCGCCATGTTATCGATTCCGCCGGACAGACCCCGCCAGCCGGATTCGTGATTTAAAACATGATCAGTCTCTTCCGGCGTCCACCCCTCCTGCCGCTGCAACCAGGTCAGTAATCCGGGATCGATATCACCGCTGCGCGTGCGCATCAACAACCCTTCATTGGGTGTAAACCCCATGGTGGTATCGACCGGTTTGCCATCGCGGATGCCAGCCATGGAACAGCCGCTTCCCAGTTGCGCAGTCACCAGGGTGTAGTGTTCGATATCGGGATTCACTGTCTCCCACTGTTTGACCATGGACTCATGAGCAAAACCGTGAAACCCGTAACGGCGTAATCCATATTTCTCAGTGAGCGCGACGGGCAGTCCATAAATCTGTGACAGCACCGGCAGGTCGCTGAAAAACTCACTATCGAAAACCGCAAAAACGGGAATGGAAAATCGGGTATTCCGAAGCTGCTCAATCAGTTCAATGGCCGCCTTATTGTGCAGTGGCGCCAGTGGTATCAGGGTTTGCAGTTGCCGAAAATTATCGTCGTTGATGGGTATAGGTTTATGATATTCAGAGCCCCCGTGTACGACTCTGATAATCACCGCGCGAACAGCATGATTTGTCAGCACATCGGTCAGCCAAGGGGGCGCGCCAGGATAAGTCTGCGCAGCTGATTGGCCGACACCTGCTTGCCCAATAGCAACAGGCACCGTTGCACCCGCATATTCAAGCGCCGAGACGTTATGCGTGCTCCACTTGATGGATGAACTACCCGGATTCAACACCAACAGAACCGGTTTGTCATAGCGCGGCAAACTGCTCATCAGCTGGATAATCAGTCGGATGACTGCAAGCGGTTATAAATGGCCGCCAGCAACCACCCGGCGATACCCGCTACCACGAACCAGGCCACCAGCCCGATAACGACACCAGTGAGAGTCAAGTGCCAACCCATCTCATTCAGTTGCATATGCACCATTTCTCCGGACATGGACAACATCATGGAAGGCATTAACATCACCAGCAGACTGCAAGCCAGCCACAGTATCGCCGCGGTAATCGCGCTGGCCATCCCGAATTGGAACGCATTAAGTGTCATGATTATTCCTCCGTTTATGGTGGTGTATCTGTGAGAAATTAGTGTCTCTACAAATCCCCGAACCGGTTGGCAGACTGCGCCATACGCATCATTTCGTGCTCCTCCAGCGACCGGAGTGATTCCATCAACTCTTTGGCAGAGGGGATCTCCGCCCTGGAGGCGAGATAGCGATACAGTTCAATCACCTGCTGGTGTTGATCGACTATCACCTCCATGATTTGCGTCGCATCCAGCTCGGCAAAGGGGGCGTCGCAATGCGCATGCCGAACGATGGGGTGCTTTGCCACATATTCGTAACACCAGGTGTTCAGTGCATGCTTGTCGCCTGAGGTTTCAAACCCGCTGACTACCTTGGTCAGTGCCTTCTCATGATCGGACAGATACGCAAGGATCATCCGGGCCCGTTCATCCATATTCTTGTCCGCACAGTGGGATAAACACTGGCTGAGGTGTTGGTGAAATTCCCGAGTCCAGTGCAGCACATCTTTTAAGGTTTCAATTTGCATAACTTTTTCTCCGCTGTGGATTATCTCTTCGATTACAGGCGCAAAATATCGCGATAACCCGCCACATTCACCGCAAACGCGGTGTGCTCCTGCAAGTGCACCCGAAGGGCTTCAAGGGCTTCCGGGTCACCGTGAATCAGTTGAATTCGAGTAGTATCGGTCAGCGCTGACTGCTGTAACCACTGGGTCAGTTCGAGGTAGTCTGCGTGCCCCGACAAACCTGAGATGACTTTGACAGTGGCTCTCAACGGTACCCAGCCTCCGTGGATTTTCACCGCATCAACACCCTCCAGCATTTTTGCGCCGCGAGTGCCGCCCGCCTGATAACCGGTAAACAGTACCGTGGTTTTAGAACTGCCTAACAGGCGTTTGAAGTGGTGGAGAATACGACCTCCGGTAGCCATGCCGCTGCCAGCGATAACAATATGGGGGAAAGCCTGTCCGGCAATCGCCTTCGATTCGTCCACCGTGCGGGTATAGGTCACGCCATCGCATAGGCGGTAGCATTGCTCGTGACTCAACCGGTGCTGATCACTGAACTGGCAGAAAATATCCGATACTTTGATCGCCATGGGGCTGTCGAGATAGATGGGCATTTTGGGGATATCGCCCTGATCCATCAGGGTCGCCAACAGATGTTGCAAGGCCTGCGCCCGCCCTACCGCAAAGGCCGGGACTAGCAGCACGCCGCCGCTTTTGGCGACACGGTTAACAATTTCCGCCAACTGCTGAAACGGATCTTGGGTGTCGTGCCGGCGGTTGCCGTAGGTGGACTCCATCAACAGCAGATCCAGCTCCGGCAATGGTCGAGGGGGGGTCATCAGCACATCATCGAAGCGACCGACATCACCAGAAAAGCCGATTCGTTTCCCTTCCGCTTCAACGATAATGCTGGCGGCGCCGAGAATATGACCGGCAGGCTGTAAATAAAAACGGATATCCCCGACCTCGATCTGTTCATCAAACTCCACAGACTGAAATAGCCTCATGCTGGCTTCCGCCGTTTGACGGTCGTAAAGCGGCTCAGGGTGCGCGTGCTTGCCCAATTTATGTTTGCTGTAATACTTAGCGTCTTCCTCCTGGATATGGCCGCTGTCGGCCAATAAAATCTGACACAGGGCCTTAGTGGCGTGATGGGTAAACACCGGGCCGCGAAAGCCGCGCTTGTATAGCACCGGGATATAACCGGAGTGATCCAGATGTGCGTGAGTGAGCAGCACCGCATCCAGTTTGTCGATGTCCAGGGGCAAGGTTTGCCAGTTGCGTTCCCGCAGCCACTTGTAGCCCTGGAACAAACCGCAATCGACTAATACGGTTGTCGTTTCAGTTTCCAGCAGAAATTTTGAGCCGGTAACGGTCTCGGTGCCGCCGACAAAGGTAATTTTCATAATGATTTTCCTGGCAATTTAAGCATGCTGATAACGGGCGCAATCAGTTGCGACGTAATATCAATAACATTGGAAGAATGGGGGATGGTATTGGATGTGACCAGTTGGCTCAGGCCTGAGGCCAGTAAGGTTTTATCGGAGTGATCGGCAAATATGCCGTGCACCGCCACGCACTGAATGTTGTCGATACCTTTGGACCGAAGTGTTTTAACGCATTCCAGGATTGTTTGCCCGCTGGAAATAACGTCGTCGATAATCACTGCCGTTCTATCCCTGACTTCGTTGATGTCGGGCAGCATCACTTCGACTTGGCGATCCCCGAAGCGCTGCTTTTCTCCAATCACAAAAGGATGTTGACTAAAGGCAGCAATCTCAGCAACCCATTGCTCGCTTTCGCTGTCGGGCCCTACCAACAGTAGGTTGCTTTGCGTTTTGAGCCAGTGCGCCAATGCCGGAGCCCCTTGCACAACACGACTGGGTATGGAATAGATTTCATCCAGGGAATGATAGCGATGCAAATGTGGATCGACCGTAACCAGCCAATCAGCATGTTGAGAAAGGGACTTGGCAAAAATACGTGAAGTAACCGCTTCCCCATCAACAAAACGGCGATCCTGACGCATATAACTGAGGTAAGGCACCACTAACCCCACTTGCGACGCTCCCAGCTCCCGCAGTGTTTCCAATAAAAACAACAACGGCAGATATTTGGTGTTGGGGTGTGACAGGTCAGCCAGAACAATACAGGCGCGATTTTCTACATCAGATTGAATACGCAGATAGGACTCCCCATCGGGAAACTGCCGAGCGTTAAATTCGCCAGGTTGACCACCAATCGCTTTACTGAGTGACTCAACCAACGGATGATTGTTTAGGGAAAACATCAACGGAGGTTTATTGTTCACTGCCATCGCCTCGCTCATCGTTCCTTCTCGATCATAAAAATTGTCGATTGGCGATAAAAATCCATCGCATATTGTTGCTCTCCGATCGTATCGGAACAGAGCGTAAATAAAGGTTGTCCGACAGTGATCTTGTCGCCGACGCAGGTATGAAGACGTAACCCCGCAGCTGCTGTCGCCGGAGCACCTGCCAGCTTCGCCAGACGCGCGAGTTGACGATTGTCAATAGCGGTAAGTGTGCCCGCTGCTGTGGCCGCTTCGGTATGTTGGTAGCTGGCGTCAGGCAGGGCTTTCATCCCACCCTGCGCGGCCAAAATGCGCTGGAACTGCTGCCAGGCTTTACCTTCATCCAAAATCGCGATTGCTCTTTCCAGCCCTTGTTCATAACGCTCTTGATAAGCAAGTGAAAACAGATGTGCAGCCAGAAACAAGGCTCGCTCCCGAAGATCCTGCGGTGCATTTTCCTCGCACTGCAATACCGCCAGCACATCCCGCGCCTCTTCTACTGGGCCGATACCAAGCCCAACCGGTTGGCTACCATCCGTAATAAGGCAGCGAATTTGAATACCACAGGCAGCTCCCACCTGGGTAAAAAGTGAGGAGAGCCGCTCGGCGTCTTTTTGCGAACGCACCTTAGCGGTAGGGCCAACGGGAATGTCTATCACCGCATGCGTGGAACCAGCAGCGATTTTTTTAGATAAAACCGAGGCGATCAACTGCCCTTCACCATCCAAATCCAGGGCCCGTTCAATGCGAATCAACAAATCGTCGGCAGGACTCAGGTTGACAGCTCCACCCCAAACAAGACAGGCATGGGTTTCAGCCACTACGCGTTGAATCTCATTGAGCTCCAGATTGACGGTAGTCAATGCCTCCATGGTATCCGCAGTACCGGCAGGAGAGGTGATCGCCCGCGACGAGGTTTTAGGGATGGTGAGTCCCACAGCGCTGACAATGGACACCACGAGCGGTGTGGTGCGGTTGCCCGGCAGCCCACCGATGCAGTGTTTATCAAGAACCAGGGCTTCGTCTGGCCAGTTCAGCCGCTTACCACAGGCCACCATGGCCTGGGTGAGACTGATGATTTCATCTACGTCTAAACGGCTACCCGCGCACACACTGAGGAAGCTGGCGATTTCGATATCCGAATAGCGGTGGTCGCCGATGTCCTCGACAATAGCGGTAATCTCTTGATCACTGAGTTTGTGTCCAAAGATTTTTTTGCGCACGGCGGCAAGTGATGTCACTACCGGTGCGTGGTCGACACTAACCGCGGCGCCATCATCGACGTCCAAGCGCTGCATGGCACTTTTAGACAACCCTGCACTCCCGGAACTCAGTACCTGTTCGTCCACCACATTCAGCGTGGCGATAACGCTGTTTTCCCCGTACCGCAGCATGACACGGCTGTTGGCAGTGAAACCTTCAGAGCGGCAGATGTGACAATCACTGCGCATATACACCACCGGTTCCTGGTGGGTGTCGATGCCCATGTCGATCACCTTAAGTGTGTTAATTTGATCCATTAGCATTTCCTGAACAACAAAATTTAGCCATTGCCTTTCTTTCAGTGGCCAGCAGGCTTTCTCCACCACCATTTTTAATGGTGATGTTCATTATCCTGACTCAGGTGCACAACCTGCTTTCGTTTTTTAGATCCCAGAAATAGTTGCTCGCCGATAGCGATTAGCATCATTGTGACAACGGCCACACCCAACACAAATGGGTCTGAATTCAACTTCACCCAAACAAACCCGCTTAGTGCAAGCAAATCTAATATAATCGCAGTGACGGGAACCCAGCTTTTAGCTTTAACATCGTCCAACAAGTAGCGCAGAACACCCCAATGAATGGCGATATCCATCACTAGATAGAAAACGATGCCAAGTGCTGCTATACGGGAAAGATCAAAAAACGCTGTGAGCACAAGACCGAGTACCACGGTGTATACCAATGTATGTTTCTGAATGCTGCCAGGCATACCGAAGTGTCGGTGAGGCACCAACTTCATCTCTGTTAGCATCGCGAGCATCCTGGAGACCGCAAAAACACTGGCAAGAATCCCACCCGCCGTCGCAAGCATGGCAATCGCAACAGTGAACCACACGCCATACTCACCGAGTGCGGGTCGAGCGGCTGCAGCCAGGGAATAATCACGGGTTTCGATAATCTCACTGAGTGAGAGGTTGCTGGCCACCGCAAAACCAACCAATGTATAGATGACGACACAGGCAGCAATCGAAATAACAATGGCGCGACCAACATTGCGGTGTGGATCGATCACCTCGGAACCACTATTGGTAATGGTGGTAAAGCCTTTGAATGCCAGAATCCCCAGAGCCGTGGCGCCGAGAAAATTACTGGTTGAACCGGTCTCGCTTACCTGGTCAAAGTCCACCGCCAGGCCATCAGCCAACCAGATTCCGACGAGGCCAATAATCAGAATGCCGCCAATTTTCAGTAGACCGATGAATCCTGCAACTCCTTGAATCAGCCGATTACCCAGCAGGTTCACAATGAACGCCGCCAAGATTAGGGAGACGCCGAGTATAGGCGTCATTTGTCCTGATGGGTCACCGCCAAACAATTGCATGGTGTAGGAACCGAACGTACGCGCGAGAAAGCTCTGAGCGATGACCATCGAAAAATACATAAGTAGTGCATTAAATGCAGTGGGCAACCGATCGCCATAGGCCTTATGCAGATACATTCCAATACCCCCTGCTGATGGGTAGGCATTGGATATTTTGATGTAAGAGTAAGCGCTGAAACCAACGATGATTGCGGCCGAGAGAAATGCCAATGGGAACAATGCACCAGTCATCTCTGCCATTTGACCGGTTAGCGCGAATATTCCCGCCCCGATCATCACCCCAGTCCCGAGCATCACCGTACCTGATAGAGTGAGGCTACCTTCGTCGTAATGTGTCGAACGATCGTCTTTTTCCTTCATTCAGGACTCCTAAAAATAATGGTTAATCCCCTTTCTGGGCTTTCGGTGCAAGGTATGCAGGCTGCTTAACTGCAATTCTCTATTTATCGACATTCACCATGGAGGTATACACTAGCGCTTGCGGCCAGCGCCCGGGGGTATTTGATGACAGCTCCACGGTTCGTGACTGGCGTTGTTTTTAACATTCTGATCGACAAATTTGTAATAACCTTCTTTAAAATGCGTCCACCAATCATGGCTTACTTCGACGCCATGCTTTTTCAACACATCTTCGATACCATCCAGACAAATCCTGGAGGCGTCATAAGCAAGATTCAGCACATGACTTTTTTCATCAAAGGAAATGGCGTCGAGCCCGTAAAGCTGATCGACTTCAGCAACCACTGCTTGCAGGTTGTTCTGATCGGCAGGTTCCAGTTTTAAATGGCGTACCACAAGATTGATTTCTGATACGCCCAGCCGATGCTCTTTTTTGCTCATTTTCGATTTCCTCTAATGAGGCGGCATCTTGTTGCAACAATGCGCTTCATGCCTGGCGTTATCCTTGATATTTTCATCCGTCTGTCGCTGCCAACTAAGCCTTGTACGGTTCCACCAACTATCTTTAATAACCGCGCCATGTTTTTCGACAATGGCGATCATTTCATCGATATTGTGGTGAGAGGCGTCATAGGCGATTTTGAGAGTACCTTTCGTCATGTTCAGCCAAACACGGTCAACACAAGGAAGTCCATCCAACTCCGCTGTGATAGCATGCGCGTTACTTTCATTCACCCCGCGCAAACTTAAGCTGTGCTTGGTTAGAAAACCCGGATTGATACCCAGTCGATGCTCTGCCACCACTTTCTCCAAATTATCGATTACTAACGATCAATAGTCCGCTTTGCTTATTTCTTAATGTGTTTAGGACGACTCTTGCGAGCTTCGACCATGTTGTCCATCATCTGCCCCATCATCATCTGCATCATCCCCATACGCTCTTCCATCATTTTCATGCGCTCTTCGGTAGAGCTGGATGCCATGTCGCCTTCACCCTGATTTAGCGTCATCATGCATTGCTGCATCTCTTTCATATGTGCTTCGATGAGTTCATCCCGTTTGCCTTGGTCTGCTTCCTTTTTCAGCTGACCCATCAGGCGCTCCATGGATTTTTTGTGTTCTTGCATCATTGGCATCATTCGCTCATGGCTCATCATCATGCTGCCTTGCTTACCCTGTGTGTTCGGGTCACCGTCATGTTGATGCTCACCTTCGGCGAAGACTGGAGATGCCAATAATGCGGAAATAGCGAGTGCTGACATTAAATTTTTCATTGTTTTATCCTCAGACAGTTTCAGGTTCATTGATTTTAAATTTCGGAATCCACGCTGGCGTAGATTCCATATAATGGCGATATATTTCGCCAAATTCTTCCAGCGCCATCCGCTCCTCTCGCTTAGCGAGTCGCACGTAGACCACTACCAGTATCGGGAACATCACGAGCGTTGGAATGGTCGGCCACTGCAACAGGAAGCCGAACATAATCAAAATAAAAGCAATGTATTGAGGATGACGGCAGCGCGCATACCAGCCGGTAGTGGCCAGGGAGTGGGCTTGCTGCGCCTTGTGCAGTACATTCCAAGCCGAAGCAAGCAGGAAGAAACCCAGTATAATCAGGATATTGCTGGCAATGTGCAGTGGATCAAAATGGGGATTGCCTTCAAAACCAAGTAAAGTGTGCAACAGATGGCCGTTTTCGTGGGACAGAAAGTCGATGCCCGGATACTTTTCTGCCAGCCAGCCAGAGAGGAAATAGATGGTTAACGGAAAGCCATACATCTCGGTAAACAAGGCAATAACAAACGCCGAGAAAGCGCCAAAGCTGCGCCAATCAGTTTTGGTTTGCGGCTTGGTAAAGCTGAAGGCAAAGAAAATAAATATCGCCGAATTGAGTATCACCAGCATCCAGAGGCCGTAAGCAGATTCACCGTGCATGCTTCTTCTCCTGTAATGTATTGGGTTAATGGTGATGACGGTTTTCGTTTTCCCGACGGCCTTCCTCCAGCCCCCGCTGATAGGCATCCTGATCGGATTCATCCTCGTGCTTGCCATGGTCACCGTGACCGCCATGCCCCCCATGTCCGCCATGCATAAACAAATGCATAAACGGACAGGCTAAGAGAATCAAGAAAGGCAAAAACTGCCAGACGTGTTGCCGATGCTCGATCAATAGGAAATAGCTTGCCGCTGCAATTAAACCCAGGGCGGCCAAGCCTTTGGGGGTCAACCAGAATGATGATTTTTTGGTTGCCATGTCACACCTCACCTGTGTAATTGAAAATCGTTGTCTGTTGCACTGCGTTTATCGTGTATCCACAGCAGATCGTTGACTGGCACGATGCAGACCAGCCCTTCGCTATCGGCATTAACATGCGCCGCATCCACAATCAGCTGCGCAATTTCCCTCGCCTGCTCAGCCTTGGCATAAATCTCCATTTGAATATGCTTGATCAAGTGGTTTTCGTTAAAACTGTCGAAGTAATAGCCCCGGCCACTAACCGTGGTGTAAGGTGAAGCCCTTCACTCCGTGTCGTATCAAGGTTTCTTCCACCTCTTTCAGGCGAAACTCATCAAAAATGGCCGTAACTTTATTGATGTTCATTTGCTCCTCCTGCTTATTTCACCATGATAAGTCCACGGTACATCTGCATCTGGCAATGAAACGCGTATTCACCTGCTGCCAACGCGGGTAACTGAATGGTTTTCAATTTATTCAATGGCAGGGTGTCGCTGATTTGCAGTTCGGGGATCAGTAAAGTCTCAGAACAGGGTGATTGATCTTTGCGGATAAATTTGATTTCGACAGGTTCTCCGGTCGGCACTTTAATCCGCGAAGGAGAATAGGTGCCATTTTCAACAGTAATCACCAAATCGCTTTCCCCCAGCTCGGCTTCTTTCGGCTTGTAAAGCCAGAACCACCACACAATCAGAGCGATTAACGCCAATCCGGCTATATTGATCAGTAACATGTCGCATTTCTCCTGGTGTTGGACTTAGTGTTCCTGCGCTTTAAACAAACGCAGTCGATTGGCGTTGGTCACAACAGTGAGTGATGAAAACGCCATCGCAGCCCCGGCAATCACCGGGTTCAACAACAAACCCAAGAATGGGTACAACACGCCAGCCGCAAAAGGTACGCCGGCCACGTTGTAAATAAAGGCGCCGAATAAATTCTGTTTGATATTGCGCAAGGTCGCTTTACTCACTGCAATGGCATCGGCCAAACCATGTAACGAACCCCGCATCAGGGTGATGTCGGCACTTTCAATGGCCACATCGGTACCTGTGCCAATGGCGAAGCCGACATTGGCGATGGCCAGGGCTGGCGCGTCGTTGATGCCGTCCCCGGTCATGCCCACCACTTCGCCTTCCATCTGCAGTTCCTGCACTTTTTTGGATTTTTCTTCCGGCAGTACTTCGGCGAAAAATTCCTTGATACCGGCTTTTTCCGCCACCGCTTTGGCTGTGGCGCGGTTATCGCCGGTGAGCATCACCACCCGTATACCGTTATGTTGCAGGCGCTTGATGGCAGCGATGGAGTCTTCCTTAATCGGATCGGCTACTGCGATAATCGCTGCGAGCTTATTATCAACGGCGAAATACATCGGCGTTTTAGCCTCGGCGGCCAGCGCCTGGGCCTTTTCAACAAAATCACCCAGTTCGATAGTGCGCTCGCGCATGAGCTTTTCATTGCCGAACAACAGTGTTTTTCCGTCCACGTCAGCCTGCACACCATGGCCGGCAATGGCGTTAAAATTGGAGACCTTACCCATTTCGATCCCCCTTTCCTGAGCACTTTCAACAATAGCCATCGCTAAAGGATGCTCGGAGCCTGATTCAAGCGTTGCTGCCAATCGCAACACCGCCTGCTCGTCATGTTCACCTGCCACCAATACATCGGTAACCTTCGGCGCGCCCAGGGTGATGGTGCCGGTTTTATCCAGAATCATCGCCGATATCTTCGACGCGGTTTGCAGGGCCTCGCCGTTACGAATCAGCACGCCCGCCTCTGCGGCCTTACCCACACCCACCATCACCGACATCGGCGTGGCCAGACCTAGCGCACAGGGACAGGCGATAATCAATACGGTGGTCGCCGATACAATCGCAAAAGCTACCGCTGGTTCCGGCCCAAAATTCAACCAAGTCAGGGCGCTCGCTACAGCGATAATCATGACCACCGGAACAAAATACGCTGAGATGACATCAGCCAAACGACCAATGGGCGGCTTGGAGTTTTGTGCGCGCTTGACCATATTGATGATTTGCGCCAGCGCCGTGTCTTTACCAACGCGGGTAGCTTTAAACAGAATTGAGCCTGACTTATTGATGGTGCCCGCCGCCACGGTATCCCCAGTGGCTTTTTCAACCGGCATCGGCTCGCCGGTGAGCATGGATTCATCAATCGCGGTATGCCCTTCAACCACCTCTCCATCGACGGGAATTTTTTCGCCGGGACGCACCCGCACCACATCGTTCAGCAGTACCAGTTCGATGGCAATATCGAGTTCTTTATCGTCGCGAATGACCCGTGCTGTTTTTGCCTGTAAACCAATCAGGCGCTTAATGGCCTCCGAGGTACGACCACGGGCTTTCAGTTCCAGTGCAAGGCCAAGATCAATCAAGCCGATAATGATCGCCGTAGCCTCGAAGTATACATGGCGCGCCTGATCGGGAACGGCGTCGGGAAAAAACACCACCACCATGGAATACAACCATGCCGTGCCAGTACCCAAAGCAATCAGCGTATCCATATTGGCAGAGTGATTGAGAAAGGACTTCCAGGCGCCGACAAAAAAGTGCTTGCCGGAAAAATAGAGAACACCAAAAGTCAGAATACCCACGACCAGCCAGGCGATGCGTTCTGTGGTGGTGTTGACGTTGACTTCACCGGTGATCAGCGCATAGGCCATCAAAGGGCCACCCAGTGAGAGAGCAATCCAGGTTTCTTTCATCAAGCGCTTGTAATAAACCTGATCCGCCTTTTCTTTTTCGGCCAATGCATCATCTTCATTCTCAGCAGCCGCAAGCTTGGCGTTATAGCCCGCCTTCTCCACCGCCTTAAGCAAGTCAGACGCGGCTGCATTGCCAATCACGCTGACGGTGCGCTGAGCGAAATTCATTTCCGCGTTCTCCACACCCGGTACCGCCTTCAGAGCTGATTCGATTTTTCCCACACAGCTGGCACAACCAGCACCCTCGATAATCAGTTCCTGGTGCGCCGCGCTATCAACATGATCATGGGGACCAGAACCGTTTTCATGATTATGATGCTGTGTGTTGTTATCGGTATCTTTATGACAACCCGGTTTGCCGGATTCCGTGTTCACTGAACTCATGGGATCACTCCTGAATTATTTGATGACCGCCGCAGGAAAACCCGCCCTATGCAATGCCTCTATCAACGCGTTAGACTCGACCCTGCCAACGACCGAAGCGACACCCGTCGCCAGATCCATACACGCATCGCTTACGCCGGAAACAGCGTGTAGCGTTTGCTCAATGCTTCTTACACAACCACCGCACGTGGCGCCTTGCACCTGTAACCGCTGCAGCGGGATATCGCTATCTGAGCCAACACTGCTCCGAGTGTTAGCTGCAGTGGATGACTTGCTGGCGCAACAGCAGCCGCCCCGGTGATGAGTAGGGCTCTCGAATTTCTGTGTATTCATGGCAAATCCTCTATGTTGATTTACTGGGCAAACTCTTCAATCAGGTGACAGATCATATGGCCAGTCGGCACCTTATCTGGCTTTTGGCTCCACTCAACCACGGCCTGCTGCATGCGTTCCCGCAGTTGCAGAGTCTCCGCGAACCGTTGTTCAGTTTCATTCAGGCGTTGGTCAATCAAGCGGCGTACCGTCGGGCAAGGCGATTTCTTCTTATCCGCGTGGTTCAAAATTTCCTGAATATCCTCAACGGAAAAACCCAGTTGTCGTGCACTCAGCACGAATCGCAAGCGGTTGTAATCCTTTTCTCTGTATTCCCGATACCCATTGGCTTTGTTCTTACCCGGTCTAAGAATCTTGATCCGGGTATAAAATCGCACGGTATCGGCCGTAACTCCTAAACGCCTGGCCATTTCGATAACTTTCATACAGACCTCCTTGCAGCTCAGTCTGACTATTGCAGGATTCAGGTTAACCCCGAAGGTCTGCTCCTTACCTTGATATGAGTCAATCATCAGTTATAAACCTAAGAAAAATTCCCAAGAATTAATCCAGCTTTTTTGTCACCCTACACCTGTGTCTAAGACACAGGTCAAGCAAATTCTAATAACAGGTATCAGGCTTCTCGTATTAACTCTTCCACACTCTTCGATTTGTAGTCTGCTCGCCGCCACCCCGTTAATCCTGACAAGATATCCTTGTACATTGAATCGGCCCGCACACAACTGCCAAGGTGCACCTAGAGTCATCCATTCTCATCGTAGAGAGGCGTTTCTGACCCTAAGATGACCTATGTATTACATTTCTGTAATGTAAGCGGCCGGCAAACACACCTTCCATCGTTTTCCAGAGCCGGTAGCCTTGGTGTCCACTTAACTTTTAGTGGACACCTATCATGGATAGCCAAGGATTACTCCCACCCCCAGTTAAACGTCGCCGCAAGCACAGTCCCTCCTTTAAGAAGACCGTTGTCACCGAGACCTATAAACCGGGCAATTCTGTCGCGGGCGTGGCGCAGCGCTTCAACGTGAACGACAACCTGGTACATAAATGGCGGCGCCAGCTTCGATCTGAGGGCGGCGGCGATTTTGTCCGAGTGCCTGCAGCAGTCAAACCAGAACCCGTATTGGATGACAAGACAATTCGGGTTGAACTGGCGATTGCCACCGGAACTCTTGTGCTGCATTGGCCGATGGATCGGCCTCAAGCTCTGGCTCAGTGGCTCAAGGCCCTGCAGGCATGATCCGCATCGACGAGATCTGGCTGGCGCGGGAGCCACTGGACATGCGTGCCGGCCCGGATACCACGCTGGCTCGCGTGGTACAGAGCTTCGGCGAAGCCCGCCCGCACTGTGCCTATCTGTTTGCCAACAAACGGGCCAACCGGATGAAGGTGCTGGTCCATGACGGCTTTGGTCTGTGGCTGGCGGCCCGGCGACTGTATCGCGGCAAATTCATCTGGAGCGCTTTGCGTGAAGGAAGTGCTGTTGCCTTGGATGAGGAGCAACTTCAGGCGTTGGTAACGGGATTACCCTGGCAGCGCGCCGGTGGCGCGGCCACCATCTCAGTCCTGTAATTCCCCCCAGATTATGGCGCGACCGCGAGCATAGTTGCCGCGTCGCGTCCATTTACGGAATCGTCATCGAACCCTGCGCCGAGTTCTGGCAAAGTTTACGCATGACTCAGCTTCAGCCCACAGACCTTCAGCATCTGACTCCCGAACAGCTTCGGGAATTGGTGGTGCAGCTGCAGGCAAGCAGCTGCAGGCAAATAACGAACAGCTAGAGTCTGCGAACAGTAATCTGGAATCACTTAATACCAGACTCTCCACCCACAACGACAAGCTGACCCACGAGCTGGCCCTGCTTCGCCGCCATCGCTTTGGCAAGCGCAGCGAAGGGATGGGCAAACACCAGTTGGCCTTGCTGGACGCCCTGGTCGAAGAAGACATCGCTGCCATTGAAATGGAGCTGGAGGCGCTCTCACCAACAGCGGCAGAGCAACGCGAGCGCAAGCAAGCCAAACGCCAGCCCCTCCCCCAAGAGCTGCCCCGCAGGGAGATTCACCACGAACCCGTGAGCACGACCTGCGGTTGCGGTTGCACCCTGACCCGGATTGGCGAAGACGTCAGCGAAAAGCTGGACTATCAGCCCGGCACCTTCAGTGTCGAGCGCCATATCCGAGGCAAGTGGTGCTGCCGGGATTGCGACAGCCTGGTACAGGCGCCGGTGGCACCGCATATCATCGACAAAGGCATACCGACCACGAATTTGCTGGCCTAGGTGTTGATCAGCAAGTATGCCGATCACCTGCCGCTGTATCGGCAGGAACAGCGATTTGCCCGCGCCGGTGTCTCCATACCGCGTTCCACACTGGCGGATTGGGTCGGTCGTTGCGGTGTGGAACTCCAGCCATTGGTCGGTGCGCTGCGAGACGTCTTGCTGCAGGAAGCGGTGCTGCATGCGGACGAAACGCCGGTGGCGATGCTGGCACCGGGCAAGAAGTGCACCCACAAAGCCTATGTCTGGGCCTATGCGTCAACCCGCTACTCACCGGTACAAGGTGTGGTTTACGACTTCCAGCCCGGCCGGGCAGGGAAGGCAGCCCGAGACTTCCTGGCGGATTGGCAGGGTAAACTGGTCTGTGACGACTATGGTGGTTACAAAGCCGGCTTTGCCAACGGCATCACCGAAGTCGGATGCTGGGCGCATGCCCGGCGCAAGTTCCACGACCTGCATGTTGCCAACAAAAGCCAGATTGCCGAGCAGGCGCTGGCGTACATCAAAGACCTGTATCTTATTGAGCGGGAACTGACAGCCCTGGCGCCGGAAGAGCGACAGCCTCAACGTCAGGAGCGCTCCAAACCGATCATCGATCACCTTCATCACTGGCTGATCGGAAAACGGCAGCAGGTGCCGGATGGCAGTGCCACAGCAAAAGCCATCAACTACAGCCTGAAGCGCTGGGACGCCCTGACGCGCTATCTTGATGACGGTGCCGTACCCATCGACAACAACTGGGTGGAGAACCAGATCCGTCCCTGGGCGCTGGGCCGTTCGAACTGGTTGTTTGCGGGATCGCTGCGCAGTGGTCAGCGTGCGGCCAATGTCATGACCCTGATCCAGTCGGCGAAGATCAATGGTCTCGATCCTCAGGCTTATCTGAAAGACGTGATGGATAAGCTACCGACGCAGCGTGCTTCAAAAATCAATGAGCTGCTACCGCACAACTGGGTGCCCGATCGCAAGGGGTAATGCCCGGACACTTACTCTGTAATAGCTGTGTAGTCTTGCTGGTAATCCCGTCTACCCACGCTAGACGGAAAACATGGGCTGCTCCCAGCACAAAGCTGGAGAGCCGCCAGTAGGGATTTCAAAGGTTCAGGAACTAGATCCCGCAAAGGCGAAACCATTCAAGAAGCAGGTATCGCAGGTTGTCCTGCCGATACCGGCGGCGCTCCGTAGGGCTTCTTCGCAGTAGCCTGATGGAAACATCTTTAGTACCAACGCGAACAATATCTGCTGTATGAAAGAGCCAATGGCTTTCGGCCACACCTTGTTGGCAGCTAAACCGCAGCGGCTCATCTGCTTTACAGGGTTGAACAACACTATGTCAGCCATAGCCCCCTGGACCAATGTAGTGGTCTAATGAATCCGGACACCAACGTAGGGTGGTAAAATCACCACCTTAAGCGAGGTGTCATATGACCAGAAAACGACGATCCTTTACACCTGAATTCAAGCAGGAAGCCGCCAGCTTGG
>NZ_JBEDTY010000014.1:0-66155 GCF_040119285.1 Alcanivorax sp. | reverse complement strand
TGATTATATCGAGATGTTCTATAACAACCGACGACGCCATGGTTCTAATGAAAAGCTGTCACCGGTAGAGTATGAAAAGCGTCACCAAGAACGGCTGGGAAGTGTCTAATGAACTGGTGGCGATTCAGTTTCTCAGTGGAGACCCACGTAGAAGATGAAATGGCTGAGAAGTGTCTAGAAAAATAGTGCCGATTCACACCGCACTGTGCTGATGTTGCAGCCCTTCGTCTAAAATCGTTAGATGAACAGCCCATCTCTTGGCAAGATCTATATCTGCAACATACTCGAAAACGGTACCCGATCGCTTACGACGCCATAGATACTAACGGCAAAAAAAGCAGTCATAAAGCATAAAAAAAGGCCGCTAGTGCGGCCCCTAAGAGAATTTTTACTGCCGTAAAACCCTTCAATCGTTAATGGCTAATCATCCATGGTCTGGCTGAAGGAAACATCTTGTTGCCTTCAGCAGTATAGAAAAGCTTGGACTTGCGCTTGTGATGACAACAACCCCGATTTTTTTCTGAATGCTGATTGCCTTGACGAGGCTCATGCATCGCCTTCTCATTACGCGCAATGGCTTGGCGTTTTTCCGGGGCCATATCCAGCACCTCTGGGGGCACCATAATTACCCGCGCTGACAACGCACCACAGGTTGGGCACATGGCGCACTCACCGGAAGCCTGCATGGGAACCAGGTCATGGAACAAGCCATGCTCGACACATTTATAGTCATAAAGCGGCATGATCAGCTCCTGTATAAATTACTTATCTTTCGATAAAGGTATGTCAACGCTACCGGCCACACTATGCTGTGGACCATCCATACCCGGCTTAATATCAAAGTCGAAAATATCCGTTGGCAACCAAAGAGTGGCA
Source organism: Alcanivorax sp. (assembly GCF_040119285.1). Taxonomy (GTDB): domain Bacteria; phylum Pseudomonadota; class Gammaproteobacteria; order Pseudomonadales; family Alcanivoracaceae; genus Alcanivorax. The sequence continues at coordinate 65,279 of NZ_JBEDTY010000014.1, read as the reverse complement.
CAGGCATTGGGCACATCCACTACGCCACTAATATGTCCCTGGACAGGCGCACAGCCGAGCAAAGCATAGGCTTGAGCACCCGTATAACCAAATTTCTTTAGGTACTCAATCGCATTGAGGCAAGCCTGACGATACGCCACATGCACGTCTAAATAATGCTGCTTGCCTTGTTCATCTACAGAGATACCTTCAAATATTAGGTAATCGTCATACTTGGGCGCCATCGGGCTGGGCTTAAAGATCGGATTCTTAATTCCGTATTTTTCCATACCGCCTTTAATGATGTTCACCCGCAAATGGATCCAGCCAGCCATCTCAATGGCTCCACAGAACGTAATCTCACCATCACCCTGGCTAAAATGCAGATCCCCCACGGACAGCCCCGCATCCTTCACATAAACGGGGAAATAAACCTGCGAGCCCCTCGACAAATCTTTAATATCACAGTTACCACCATGCTCACGGGGCGGTACGGTACGGGCGCCTTCGGCAGCAGCCTGGGCTTTCGCGTCACCGCTTAACTTACCCATGTGCGCCGTATCGGCATAAGGTAAGTTAGCCAACCCAGGAACACGATCAGGCTCGGTATCGTAAAGTGCTTTTTCCCGGGTGTTCCACTCTTCAAGCATTTCCTTCGACGGCAAACAACCTATAAGGCCCGGGTGAATCAGGCCGGCAAACTCCACGTTGGGAATATGGCGGGACTTGGTGAACATACCATTGAAATCCCAGATGGATTTCTGAGCTTCAGGAAAATGTTCGGTAAGGAAGCCACCGCCATTTTGCTTGGAAAAGAAACCATTAAAGCCCCATTGGCTTTCATCAAAAGTGCCGATATCAAGGATATCCACCACCAGAAGATCGCCAGGCTCGGCGCCTTCGACACCCACAGGTCCGGTTAGAAAGTGCACCTGGGTCAGGTCGACATCACGAACATCATCAGCGCTATCGTTATTCTCGATCTGCCCACCGGTCCAGTCATGGCATTCCAGGATAAAATCATCACCAGGCTTCACCATTTTGGCCATGGGGATATCCGGGTGCCAACGATTATGAACGTTTTCGTTTTCGTAAGGCGATTGTTTCAGGTCAATCTTGATAATCGTTTCAGCCATAATCAAAGCTCCTCAGCGAATCATTTAGGTCGAGTGGGCATCAACACAATCACTATTAATGAAACCGCCAAGGACAACCATGCGTTAATAGCACAGCAAACCTACGTCATTTGACGTAGGTTTGCTGGCAACAGGCTGATTTTTAAATTAGAAAATTATTTTTGCATTACCCCTAACTTGACCGCTCCGGGTCATATTTCTATCCATCACGGATTCTCGCCTTATCATCACAAGACAGTTTATAGCTCCCTCCCACCAAATCTTTAACTTACATCAGACTGTTTCCTTGCTTCCATCTGGTGGACCAACGTAGCACCGCACCAAGTTGGAGATATTGTTCTTCAAAGCCCAGCACTCTTGCCTCTTGCTTCTTGCTTCTTGCTTCTTGCTTCTTGCTTCTTGCTTCTTGCTTCTTGCTTCTTGCTTCTTGCTTCTTGCTTCTTGCTTCTTGCTTCTTGCCTAACAAAATAGTGGAGCTTCATCCATCAAAGAAAAGTACTCACGCCCCATTCTTTTTATATGCTTTCTTAAACCGACCGGTCTCAGGGCTATCGAGAATTAGCAGCATCTGATTAGAGTTCCACTTTGCCGTATTCAACTCTTTGGTGGAGTATTCTGTGAAAATCAGATCCAAATCCGGGTAGACTGCTTTCAAAGAAGCGATTGCCTAACAACTCTGATCTACCTGTGCCGAAATCTCGTCGGGCCCTTTGGGCACAGGAACAGGGTACTCAATCATCATGGTTAGAAACACCTCGCCCCAAGCGCTGACGCTACTTCTACTTGCCATCTCTCTACTCTTTGATGATGCCTTTGAACAATCCACTCGGTGGCTGCATTGAGATTATTACACCGTAATAATGTAACTCTAATGCGTCAGATGATGTAATCACACCGATTTTAAATCGATGGGCAGACGCTTCATGAATAGCCAGACATGATCGTCACTTAAAGAAGACCGTCACCAAGGCTGTACGTACTGCAAGCGACACCTATCCGATAACGGTAAAAACCGCCAGCAGGCTGACGGTTTAGTTAATCTCTCGAGACTCAATCAAACAGGAATAACGATGAGCTTTCCTGCTTGCATCTGTGCCTCGAAGGTATCCGCTTGAGGGTAATCCAACATCACTCTGGCCAGCGGCGGAGAAAGCTCATTGCGAACCCGACGCGCCATTTCCCTGGCCCCATAACGGGCATCCATGGTGTTGCATAGATAACGCCGTGTCCCATCACCTAAGCTCAGCAGCACTTTACGTCTTAGTAACCGTCGATTGAGCTTTTCCAACTCGATATCCAGCAATTGCTCACTAATATCCTGATCCAGAGCATTAAACGTAATGATGCTATCAATACGATTAAGAAATTCTGGATCAAAATGTTGCTGCAATGCCTGATCCACCACCGCCTCTATCTGGCGGCTCGAATTCTTCCAGACCCACCAGCGTTTCTGTTGCCGCCCTCTCAATGCCGACACTTGTGATGCCCCGGCGTTACTGGTCATGAAAATTAGGCTATTGCGGAAGTTGATTTCACGGTTGCCGGCGCTCAGTCTGAGTCGACCTCGATCCAGCACATTGAGCAATGCTCTGACCACTTCAGGGCTGGCTTTTTCCAGTTCATCAAACAACACAATACCGGGTTTGCTAAAGCTGCCCTGAATAGCCTCTACATCAAATAGAGTTTGGCCTTCTTTGCTACCCACATACCCTGGCGGCGCTCCAGTTAATGAAGCGGCATAATGCTCCTGGGCCAAAGTGCTCATATCTATCCGGCACACAGCATCAGCGCTACCGTGAATAGCCTCCGCCAGCAAACGCACCGTTTCAGTCTTACCGACCCCGGTGGGGCCTACAAACAGTTGCACCGCCAGAGGTCGGTCATCCGGGGCGATATCCGCCTTGAGGACTCGCAGCATATTGTCGATACGATCTAGCACATGAGGCTGGCCAACAATCCGTTTACGTAATGTTGCCATTACCGTGCCCGGATCAAAGGTAAATCGGGACACTCTCCCAGAATGGTCAGCATCTCGCTTTCGATCCGCTATCTCATGATTCGCTGCTAACTGCTCATTGATGAAGGGCATCACTCACCCGCCGTTCTCTCTTTACCATCCACAGGCAATTCACCCACCGGACACTCTGCCACCCCTATTGTGCTACGTGTCATGGCTTCTACGTTCTCCTGCGCCTTTTGAGCATCCATTACCCAGGTGCGATAAAAGTCAAAAGGACAGTCCGCAATACCCTTGTCTCCATCACCAGAAGCATGCATGCCGGTATAACCACGGTGCAGCAACTTAAACAGATGATTTTGAGACTGATCATTAGCACGAGCATCACGGATTTGACTGACGGATAACTGGGCATACTGAATACCCATATCCTCTTCACCACATTCACCCAGAGTACGACCATCAAACCCGATGAGTGCCGAGTGCCCAAAATACGAATACACGCCATCAAAACCACTGGCGTTAGCTACAGCCACATAGCAGTTATTCGCCCAGGCCATGGACTTGGCCATCATCACCTGCTGCTCCTTCGCCGGATACATATAGCCCTGGCAACGAACAATCAATTCAGCACCTTTCATGGCACAATCACGCCAGATTTCCGGGTAGTTACCGTCATCACAAATGATGAGGCTGATCTTCATTCCCTTGGGACCTTCCGTTACATAGGTCGTATCACCAGGATACCAACCCTCAATAGGACACCACGGAATACACTTACGGTATTTCTGAACAATTTCCCCTTCATTATTGATTAACACCAGCGTGTTATAAGGGGCTTTCGCAGGGTGCTCTTCATGTTGTTCGCCCGTCAGCGAAAACACACCCCAGGTATTAGCTTCACGACAGGCAGCGGAGAAAATAGCGGTCTCATCACCGGGAATGGTAGCCGCTGTGGCCATCATTTCATCCGGGTCATACATAATGCCCATAGTGCTGTATTCCGGAAAAACCACCAAATCCATCCCCGGCAGTCCCTTTTTCATGCCCTTAATCATTTCCGCAATGTTACGGGCATTATCTAGCACTTCAGCTTTGCTATGCAGTCGCGGCATTTTGTAATTCACTACCGCAACACCCACGGTATCGTTACTGCTGGAAATATCGCCGTGTCGCATTACTCTCTCCTTTACTGCTTAAAACTCATCGGCAAACAGGCACATCACACCGCAAGATATGCCGCTATTTTTTCCTGATTCATACTCTCACCGCTTTCTTCATGTACGATTTCGCCTTTCTCGATGACTAAAATTCGATCAGCCACATCCATGACAAAGCTCAACACTTGCTCAGACACCACAATGGATAGCCCGCGCTCATCGCGGATACGCTTCAACGTACGGGCCATATCCTTGATGATGGAGGGTTGAATCCCCTCAGTGGGCTCATCCAGCAACAACACCTTGGGCCGTGTGGCCAGTGCACGGGCAATTGCCAACTGTTGCTGTTGACCGCCGGATAAGTTTCCGCCTCGACGGCTCTGCATTTCTTCTAGAACGGGAAACAGTTCGTATAAATCTTTGGGGACTTTCTTTTCCCCCACCGCGGCCAAGCCGGTTTCGATATTCTCTTTCACAGTCAACGACGGAAAAATCATACGTCCCTGAGGAACAAACCCCAGACCGGCCTTTACTCGCTGACAGCTTTTCATGGCCGACAGATCCACTCCGTCCAGCTCGGTTATGCCAGCGCGGGCTTTTTCCATACCGATCAGAGATTTCATCAGGGTGGTTTTACCCATGCCATTACGGCCCACTACTGCAACAATTTCGTTTTCCTCAACTTTGAGGTTCATATTGCGAATAATGGTGCTCTGCCCGTAGGCTACGTCGTAATTTGATACTCTCAACATAACTAGCACTCCCTATCAGAGTCGGCACCGTGAATAACTCGCGGCGACCTTCAACTCAGTGACCCAGGTAAACTTCGATGACCTTTGGGTCCGCTTTAACCTTCTCTAGCGACCCTTCCGAGAGCACCTTGCCCTGATGCATTACCGTAACGCGGTCAGCAATATCACCAACAAACTGCATGTCATGTTCGATGACTAGTACCGTATGGTTTTTGGTAATAACCCGAAGAAGTTCAGCCGTTTTTTTTCGTTCTGCTACTGACATGCCAGCAACCGGTTCATCTAACATCAATAGATCCGGTTTCTGGATAAGCAACATACCGATTTCTAACCACTGCTTTTGACCATGACTAAGCAAGGCGGCGGGTTGATCGAGAAGATCTTCGAGAAAGATAGTTCTGGCCACTTCTTCCACCGCATTGATAACTTCAGCATCACGCTTGAATGCCAAGGCCCCCATTACAGAACGCCCACGTGGAAATGACACTTCTAAATTTTCGAAAACGCTTAGGTCTTCATAAATAGAGGGGTTTTGAAATTTTCGACCAACACCAGCACGCACAATCTTGTGCTCGCTCATTTTGCTCAGTTCTTTCTCCTTGAACTTTATCGATCCTTCCGTTGCCCGGGTTTTTCCGCAGATCAGATCTAGTACCGTGGTTTTACCGGCCCCATTGGGGCCGATAATCACACGAATCTCCTGTGGTTCCAGGTACAGCGACATATCGTTAACCGCCTTGAACCCATCGAAAGAAACAGTCAAACCTTCTACCGCAAGAATGAAGTCATTATTAGTCGGCATCATTTCACTTCCTCCACAGGCAGATTTTCAGCATCAGCGCGACGGCGACGCAGCAGCGAGGGCAACTTACTTTCTAGCGGCTGAATATAACGGTTATAAAGTCCAGCCAAGCCATCAGGGAAGGCCAGCACTACACCAATGAATAGAGCACCCATTGCATACAGCCACAGTTCAGGGAAGGATTCTGAGAAACCCGTTTTAGCGGCATTCACAATTAACGCGCCATACACCGCGCCCAGCAGAGAATTCCGGCCGCCCACGGCACACAGCACCACCATTTCAATGGAGGGTACAATCCCCACAAATGTTGGCGACATGAAACCTACCTGCAGGGTAAACATGGCCCCACCCACACCGGCAAACATAGCGGCTAGGCAGAACACAAATATCTTGAAAGAAGCAACGTCGTAACCGGAAAAACGTACCCGATCTTCCTGATCGCGCATGGCAAGCAGAATACGCCCCAGCTTGCTATGCATGACCCAGCGACCAATCATCAGGCACAGGAACAACATGCCTACACACACGAAGTACAACGCCGTTTTGGCTTCGTCACTACGGATATCCCACCCCATCAAGGTGCGCAGATCGGTAATACCATTCACCCCCCCTGTGAAACCCTGCTGACCAATGATCAGGATCGTCAGGATGGCGGCAATCGCCTGGGTAATGATGGCAAAATACACGCCACCTACTCGGCGTTTGAACATGGCTACGCCAATGATCAGGGCAAGAATCGCCGGCACGGCAACCACCGCAATCAAAGTAAAGGAAAAGCTGTGGAAGGGTTCCCAAAACCAGGGCAGTGCGGTGAGCTGGTTCCAGTCCATGAAATCAGGAATACCTGGGGTAGACTGAATGGAGGTATTCTCTGGACTGGACGCTTCCAACTTCAAGAACATCGCCATGCAGTAGCCGCCAAGGCCGAAAAAGATCCCCTGCCCAAGACTCAAAATACCACTGCGGCCCCAGCAAAGTACCAGACCTAGCGCGGCAAACGCATAGGTTAGATACTTGCCAACCATATTAAGACGAAAGACATCCAGTGCCAGTGGGAACACCACCACCAGCAGCAGCGCCAACAGCAGATGGTAGATTCCCTCGCGGGATCCTAACCATTGAAAAAACGACGTTGATTTCATGGCGATCTCCTAGCGACGAACCTTGAGTGCAAACAAACCTTGCGGACGCAACATCAGAATGCCGACCACAACCAGCAGCGTGAGCACTTTAGCCATTGAACCACTCAGGAAAAATTCCATCGTGGACTGGGCCTGGGAAATGGTGAATGCAGAGGCGATAGTGCCAAGCAGACTTTGCGCACCGCCAAACACCACGACCAGGAAGGTATCGACAATATACAATTGCCCGGAGGTGGGACCGGTAGAACCAATCATGGTGAACGCACTGCCCGCCACACCGGCAATACCACACCCTAGCGCAAAGGTGACGCGATCAACTTTACTGCTATCGATACCGACAGCTTCAGACATGGGCCGGTTCTGTACCACCGCACGAACCTGTCGCCCCCAACCAGAGCGGAACATCAACAGATAAACGCCAAAAGCAATCACCAGCGCCAACACCATCACGAAGATCCCGTTGATAGGAATTTCCACCAAATCGGTAACCGCAATGGACCCCATCATCCAGTCCGGCAGACTCACACCCACTTCCCGTGCACCAAAAACACTGCGGTAAGTCTGCTGAAGAATAAGACTCAGACCCCAGGTCGCCAGTAGCGTATCCAGCGGACGATGGTAGAGGTGACGTATCATTAGCCATTCCACCAGCGCCCCAAGCGCGGCGGTGACAAAAAAGGCCAATATCATGGCTACAAAAAAATACCCCTCGTATAACCCTGGCAGATAGTTTTCGAACAACTGGGCAGTCAAGTATGTGGTGTAGGCGCCCAGAATCATGAATTCACCATGGGCCATGTTGATCACGCCCATTTGCCCAAAAATAATGGCCAGCCCCAGCGCCATCAGTACAAAGATGGAAAATAGCGACAGGCCGGCAAACCCTTGCATGGCGAAGATAGAAGTCAACTCCGTCATGGTGTAGTCAGCGAACATGGCAGGTACTCCCGAAAATTAAATAGGGGAATTCGGCAAGAAAAAGAATGATCTTGAAAAATCCGGCGCCCGATATTCAGGGCGCCGGGGTTACACCTCACTGATAGCCTTTAGGGAACGGGTCCGGCTCCATCAGTTCTTCGGTTTCGTAAATCACTTTGTACTGACCATCTTTCTGTGCCTGGCCGATACGGGCCTTGGACCACAAGTGATGGTTTTCGTGGATACGCACATAGCCTTCTGGTGCAGTGGTCAACTCAATACCCGGAGAAGCTTCGCGCACTTTGTCGATATCGAAAGAGCCCGCTTTCTCTACCGCCGCTTTCCACAACCATGGGCCAAGATAAGCCGCCTGGGTCACGTCACCGATAACGATGTCTTCACCCCAACGCTTCTTGAACGCTTTTACAAAGTCTTGGTTATTGTCGTTACCCAAGCTTTGGAAATACTTCATGGAAGCGTAAGCGCCTTCCACGTTTTCACCACCGATACCCAGAATTTCATCCTCGGTGACGGAAATGGTCAGCAGCAACGGACTCTCTTTAGTCAGATCGATACCCGCCGCTTTCATCTGCTTATAGAAAGCCACGTTGGAACCACCTACCACAGAGGCAAAAATCACATCCGGTTTCTTTAACTTGATCTTGTTAATTACCGAGTTGAACTGGGTATGACCAAGCGGGTAGTACTCTTCACCCACTACTTTCAAGCCCAGCTTATCAATGTGCTTACGGGCAATCTTGTTAGAGGTACGCGGCCAAATGTAATCGGAGCCCAGCAAGTAGAACGTCTTGGCATCTTTCTCTTCAGCCAACCAGTCAATACTGGCGAGAATTTGCTGAGTCGCTTCCTGGCCGGTATAGATTACGTTTGGAGATTCTTCCAGCCCCTCATAGAACGTGGGGTAATAAAGCATGCCGTTATACTGCTCAAATACTGGCAGCACTGCTTTACGGGAAGCGGATGTCCAGCAACCAAAAACCGCAGCCACATTATCGTTCACCAGCAACTTACGAGATTTTTCAGCGAAGGTGGGCCAGTCACTGGCGCCATCTTCCTGGATGTACTCGATCTGACGTCCCAGCACCCCCCCTGAAGCATTGATCTGTTCAATCGCCAACTTCTCAGCCTGCACTGAGCCTGTCTCACTGATTGCCATAGTGCCGGTAACCGAATGCAGAATACCGACCTTTACAGTGTCGTCAGTCACCGCTAGGCCAGTGGTGTTCACGTCGGCAGCCAGTACCGTATTAGAAAGGGCGAACAACGCAGGTAGCGCCATCAGCCCTCCCAGAAGATGCCGGCGCGTCGAGGACGGCCGGTGACTGGAAGAACGGGTTTTGCTCAATTTCATGGTTTACCCCTCATCAGCGAATTCATGGGAAGCACCTCGTTTCCCTCGCTAACGAGTATGAAAATCTGCCCCCCTGGGGCCCATTCGGTGATTACGCCATCGCCGTACGTCATTTAACGCATACCCCGCACCTGCGATGGGCCATAAAGTAATGCGCGTACACGAACGGGCACGTTTTGTGCATTGCTGCCTGCATCATCATGGAGCAACTGACACCGCCCCAGCACTTATTCCGGCATCCGCGAAATGGACATCCTGCTGCCGACAACGGAAACGTTATGGCAATCGAGCAACGCATATTCCGTGTGCGACGCAGTTACAATCAGTGGGTTGGCAACCAAACGTTGGAGGATTTCTCATTGCGTTTCACGGGCAAGGGAGCCCGTCGCTGGTCTGCCGGTCGAGTCGCCGGCACAGCTATCGGTGCGATCACTTTCCTTGCCCTGGAAGCCATTGGTGGAGCGATCACCTTAAATTACGGCTTCACTAACGCAGTGGCGGCCATCTGTGCGGTCATGCTCACCATCTTCCTTCTCGGTTTGCCCGTCAGTTATTACGCCGCTCGTTACGGGGTGGATATCGACCTGCTTACTCGGGGAGCGGGCTTTGGCTACCTAGGCTCAACCATCACCTCCCTGATATACGCGTCATTCACCTTTATTTTCTTCGCCTTGGAAGCGGCTATCATGGCCATGGCGCTGGAAATACTGTTCGATATCCCTCCAACTATTGGGTATTTACTCAGCTCACTAATCGCCATTCCATTAGTCATTCATGGCATCACCACCCTGACCCGTTTTCAGTTATGGACACAGCCCATATGGGTATTCCTGCAGCTACTTCCATTCGGGTTTATCCTCATGCAAGACCCAGAATCACTGCCGCGCTGGGCCAGCTTCGAAGGACTTAATAACGATGGCGGTAACTTCAACCTGATCATGTTTGGCGCCGGCGCCACCGTGCTGTTTTCACTGGTTGCACAAATTGGCGAGCAAGTAGATTTTCTGCGTTTCATGCCTGAACCGGAAAAAGGCAAACGGCTACGCTGGTGGGCAGCCATGCTCGCCGGTGGGCCTGGTTGGGTAGTGATCGGCGCGTTGAAAGCCTTAGCCGGCTCCTTTTTGGCGGTACTGGCTTTTTATTCTGGGCTCGCCCTGGAGCAAGCTCAGGAACCAATGCATATGTACCTGGTGGCATTCAGTCATGTCACCCAAAACCCCACCATGCTACTGGCACTGGCCGGGATCTTCGTTATTCTCTCGCAGTTAAAAATCAACGTAACCAACGCCTATGCCGGCTCCATTGCCTGGTCCAACTTTTTCTCCCGGCTGACCCATAGCCACCCTGGGCGGGTTGTATGGCTAGTCTTCAATGTTGTGATTGCCTTGGTATTGATGGAAATCGGTATTTACCGGGCTTTTGAATCCATCCTCGGCAGCTACGCGGTGGTCGCGGTGGCTTGGATGGGCGCTTTAGTGGCCGACTTAGTGATCAATAAACCGCTGGGACTCAGCCCAAAACACATCGAATTTAAACGTGCCCATCTCTATGACCTGAACCCCGTAGGGTTCGGCTCTATGATGATCGCCACGGCCATCGGCCTTAGTGCTCGCGCCGGCCTGTGGGGCGAAACAGCCCGAGCTCTGGCCTCCTTTATTGCCCTGTTCAGCACCTTTATCAGTGCCCCATTGATTGCCCTACTTACCCGCAGCCGTTACTACATCGCCCGCGCGCCCATCCCTAGCCGTGAGTTGGAAGGCCTTGCTTGTTGTATTTGCGAGCATCATTTCGACAGGGAGGACATGGCCTTCTGCCCCGCCTACAACGGCCCGATATGTTCCTTATGCTGTTCTTTGGATGCACGCTGCAACGACAGCTGCAAACACAACGCTCGTTTCTCCGAACAATTGATTGACTGGATGGGCGGGCTGCTTCCACAAACACTGATTAATCACATGCGCTCACGGATGGGGCATTTTCTCGGCCTGCTGATCATCGTGGCCTTGATTATGAGTGGACTGCTGGCTTTGATTTATTATCAAATCCCCATTGCCGACCCTACGGTAAAAGAACTGATGGCTGACACCCTGACCAAAGTGTTCGCCATACTCATCATTATCAGCGGTGTGGTAGCTTGGTTGTTTGTGCTTGCCCACGAAAGTCGGGTTGTTGCCCAAGAAGAAAGCCGGCGCCAAACCCGCATGTTGATGGAAGAAATTAAAGCTCACGAAAAAACTGATCTGGCATTACAGCAAGCCAAGGAACTGGCCGAATCCGCCAATCAAGCAAAAAGCCGCTACCTCACAGGGCTCAGCCACGAACTACGCTCCCCTCTTAATGCCGCTTTTGGCTACGCCCAACTGCTGGAGCAGGATCCAACCATCCCGGAAAACCGGCGCGATGCCATTGGTGCCATTCGCCGCAGTACAGAGCATCTATCCGACCTGATTGAAGGGCTGCTGGAGATATCCAAAATCGAAGCGGGCCGGCTGGAGCTGTACCGCAATCAGGTATGCGTACCGGAACTCATCGATGAACTGGTCACCATGTTTCAGTTACAGGCCGCGGAAAAAGGCATTGGCTTCGAATTTCGCAGTAAAAGCCAGATGCCCACCTGGGTCACTACGGATGAGAAACGGTTACGACAGATTCTGATCAACCTGCTCTCCAACGCCATCAAGTTTACCCGTGAAGGCCAAGTCACACTGACCTTTCGTTACCGCAATCAAGTGGCCGAGTTCGTTATTGCCGATACCGGCGTCGGCATTGATGAAGAAGACCTGAAACGCATCTTCCGACCGTTCGAGCGGGTAAGAAAACCGGGAACTCCCAGTGTTCATGGCACCGGGCTAGGGCTCACCATTACCCAGTTGTTAGCCGACATCATGGGAGGCGATATACAAGTAAGCAGCATCCCCGGCCAAGGAAGTGAATTTCGTCTTTCGGTAATGCTATCCAGATTGAGTGGCCCGGCCCCCACCCGCCATGAACGCAAACCCGTGGCCGGCTATATTGGCGAGCGTAAAAGCCTGTTGATCATCGATGATGACCCCTCACACCGGGGCCTAATCAGTGATCTGCTTACCCCCTTGGGATTTATTATCAATGAAGCTCCGGATGGAGAAACAGGCTTGCAACTGGCCCGGCATACTGCCCCAGACCTAGTACTACTAGACATTTCTATGCCAGGCCTCACCGGCTGGGAAACCGTTCAACATATTCGTCAGCAAGGTTACCGTGGCCCGGTAATCATGCTTTCTGCCAATGCTCGTGAAAACGACCCAGCCATCCCCGACGGCTTGCATAACGATTACCTGACCAAACCACTAAAACTCAATAGCCTACTAGACAGCCTAGCCCGCCACCTATCACTGACTTGGTTGCATCCACACAATACTTCACCAAAGCACATCACCGTTGTGCAGCAAGCCGAACCAGTGCGCGCTCTAAATAGCACCCTGCGTGATGAACTTCTTGCTCTGGCAGAGATCGGTCACTTAACGGGTCTACTGAATCGGATAATACAGGAGCGAGAAAAGGGAAATCTGGGTTCTGATATAGCGGAAAGAATGCACACTTTACTTAAAATATTTGATTTTCAGGCCGTGATCCGATTATTAGAGGCAGCCCCATGACAGCCGCACAACGTAAAGACCTGATACTGGTGGTGGACGACTCCCCAGACTCTCTCGGCATGATTCATCAGGCGTTGGATCAAGCCGGGCTCACTGCTCTTATCGCACTGGAAGGCCAGCAAGCACTGAATATTGCCGAAAAAATGACACCAGATTTGATCTTGATGGATGCGATCATGCCCAACTTAGATGGCTTCGAAACTTGCCGCCGCCTGAAACAGCATCCAAATCTGGCCTGCGTTCCAGTAATTTTCATGACCGGACTAACCGAAAGTGAAGATGTGGTCCGGGGTCTGGAAGCCGGGGGCGTGGACTACATCACCAAACCAGTGCGGCCTAACGAACTGATCGCTCGCATCCGCGTACATTTAAACAATGCTCGCATGACACAAAGCGCCCACACCACCCTGGACCGACTTGGCCAGACCAGCTTTTCCACCGATGCCGCAGGCCAATGGCACTGGGCAACCCCGCACACCGACCAGCTACTGGAAAAAGCCAAGGTGGAACGCAGCGCGCTTGCAGACCCAATACAACGCTGGCTCAAACATCAACCGGAGCGGGGCCAGCAACTCAATACACTGCCGGGTAACCTGGGGCTACGCTATCTGGGTCATTCAGTGAGCGGTGAGGAAAATAGCGAGCACTTATTCCGGCTGCTACACCACGACAGCGATGCAGAGCTGGAGTTGCTGAAAACATCGCTGCATGTAACCCACCGCGAGTCCCAGGTACTAGTGTGGATTGCACACGGTAAAACCAACCGAGAAATTGCCCAGATTCTCGAGTTAAGCCCACGGACAGTAAACAAACACCTGGAACAGATCTTCCGCAAACTGGGAGTTGAAAACCGGACAGCCGCAGCAGCCATGGTTATTCAATACCTTACCCAGATTCATTGAGCGCCAGCCACCACCTCAGGCAGCAACAGAACCACACCCGCATAACTGGCCACCAGCAAGGTCATGGCAACCCCCAGCCCAAGGAAGGGCCCCACATTCAACGCACGGTGGTAGATGAAACTTTGCGCTGCCAACTGCCAGCTCACTAGCACTAAGTAAAGCAGCTCAATGGCATTCAGTGACTGAGCCATAGAGGCGTTAAGGGCCAGCAACGGCAGGCTCAGCAGGGTCAACACCACATCGACACCAACCAGCGACAGGGCCGTCTGCAGCCAACGCCCCTGCAGCCCTTTAAACGCCAGCAGCAGACCTGTACCCGCCAGCACCACCACCAGCGATAGCAGTTGGCTGCTCACCAAGATACCAAGGGGTAATGCCGTCTGCAGGCTACCCACCAATAGCTGCAGCATAAACCAGCCTGCCAGCACCAGCGCCATTAACGACGGGGAATACGGGACGTTTTCAGGGCTGGCACGAAATATAGCCAGCCGCCAGAACAAGGTTATCAATACAGTCATGGATCCTCCGGCCCGCTATTCTTTCAGAGCGGGAGGGAAAGGCAAGCAGGAACAAGCTTCAAGCTTAATGTTGCAACACAAAAAAACATCTTCACCATTCGATCAATGGCCGTCGCACAGCCCCTCTTGTCAGTTTCAGCCGCCCACCCACAACGTCACCAGCCCATGCACGCATTGAACCTTAACATCATGTCGTCCGACAACCGCAGGTGTGTTTTTTGGGGCGCCTTCGCTAGAATGCTCGCAAATTGAATCAAGGGGTCTCACATGGCGCGTAAAAACGCTTTCTATGCTCAGTCCGGCGGTGTCACTGCCGTCATCAATGCTTCTGCTGCCGGCGTTATTGAAACAGCACGAGAAAACAAGGATGTGATCGGCAAAGTCTACGCCGGCCGGAATGGCATCATCGGCGCACTCACTGAAGAGCTGATCGATACAAGCAAAGAAAGCAAAAGCGCCATTGAAGCGCTCAAGCACACCCCCGGCGGGGCCTTCGGTTCTTGCCGCTATAAGCTGAAAGATCTCAAGACCTCCCAACGCGAATACGAACGTCTAATCGAAGTCTTCAAGGCTCACAACATCGGCTACTTCTTCTATAACGGTGGTGGTGATTCCGCCGACACCTGCCTGAAAGTATCACAGCTTTCCGAGAAAATGGGCTACCCGATCCAGGCTATCCACGTGCCCAAAACCGTGGACAACGACCTGCCCTTCACCGACGTGAGCCCAGGTTTCGGTTCCGTCGCCAAGTACACCGCTGTGAGCTGCCGTGAGGCCGCCCTGGACGTGGCCAGCATGTGCGCCACCTCCACCAAGGTGTTCGTGATGGAAGTCATGGGCCGTCACGCTGGCTGGATCGCCGCCTCCGCCGGGCTAGCCAAAGAGGATGCCGATGACGCTCCGCACCTGATCTTGTTCCCGGAAATTGCCTTCGACAAAGCGGCCTTCATGAAAAAGGTGGAAGCCACCGTCAAGAAAGCAGGCTATTGCGTCATTGTGGTGTCCGAAGGGGCTCGCTATGAAGACGGTACTTTCTTGGCCGACGCGGGTAACACTGACGCCTTTGGCCACAAGCAGCTGGGCGGTGTGGCTCCGGTCATCGCTCAGATGGTGAAAGACGAACTCGGCTACAAATACCACTGGGCTGTAAGCGATTACTTACAGCGCGCCGCACGCCACATAGCATCAGCCACTGACGTGGAGCAAGCCTACGCAGTGGGCCGAGCCGCCGTTGAGTTCGCTGTGGCCGGTAAAAACGCAGTCATGCCCACCGTGGTTCGCAAGGACACAAAAAAATACAGCTGGACCATCGGCGAAGCGCCGCTAAAGAAAGTGGCCAATGTAGAAAAGAAAATGCCGCGTAAATACATCAGCAAGGATGGTTTCGGCATTACCCCCGCGGCCCGAGCCTACCTAGAGCCTTTGATTGGTGGTGAATCCTACCCTCCCTACAAAAACGGCCTGCCGCAATTTGCCAAACTAAAACTGGCCCCGGTCGAGAAAAAGTTAAACGATGCTTTTGAGGTATAAAACACTGGCATCCTGATAAAAAGCAAAAGCCTCGCAATGCGAGGCTTTTGCTCTTCACTAACGCCCAATGGCCATTCAGCGCTGACCGTTTCCCAGAACAACTATTCTTTTAATTTCGACGATTCAACCATCAGATCAACCGCCCCATAAAAACAGAATCATGTGCGCTCATGGCGCTCTTTTTTACGTGCGTGCGCCAACAAGTCATCAACATACTCCTGCTCTTCATGAAGATCATCGGCCATGGAGGGGGCATGGGGAAGCACCTGATTCAGCAGCACCGCCACCAACCCGCATAGGCTAATGCCCTGCAGGGTGAAGTCGCCGTTGCCCATGACCATGCCGCCAATGCCGAAAATCAAGGTTACCGCCACAATGACCAGATTACGTTGCGCATGAAGATCCACCTGCGCCTTGATCAAGGTATTCATGCCCACACTCGCAATGGAGCCGAACATAAGAATCAAAATTCCGCCCATCACTGGGGTGGGGATACTCTGTAGTAACAACCCAAACTTGCCAATAAAGGCCAATAAGATGGCGAAGATCGCTGTCCAGGTCATTACCACCGGATTGAACACCCGGGTCAACATCACCGCGCCGGTAACTTCCGAATAAGTGGTATTAGGTGGGCCACCGAACAAGGCCGCGACCATGCTCGCCACACCATCGCCTGTGAGCGTGCGATGCAGCCCAGGCTTACGAATATAGTCTTTGCCGGTCACGTTACTGATCGCCAGCACATCTCCTACATGCTCAATGGCCGGCGCCAGTGCCACCGGCATCATGAACAGGATGGCGGGCCAATAAAAGGTGGGAGCAATAAAGGTCGGCACCGACAACCAGCCCGCTTGATTCACCCCGGAAAAATCCACCATGCCCATGGCCAGAGCCGTCAGATAGCCCGAAACCACTCCGCACAGAATGGGTAATAGCCGGAACAAACCATGCCCCAGCGCCGCCACCAACATAGTGACCAACAAGGAAACCATGGAAACGAGCAGCGCATCCCCATACGCAAACATCTGCATCTCACCATTACCGGACATGCCCATGGCAAAGTTCACCGCAGTAGGGGCCAAGCTCAGCCCAATCACCATAATGATGGGGCCGGTGACTACCGGCGGCATCAGCCGGTGCAGAAACCCCGGGCCCCGCCATTTCACTAACACTCCGAGAATCACGTAAACCACGGCTGTGCAGAACAGGGCCCCCATCGTGGCAGGCACCCCCCACTGTTTCACAGCATGGGAAATGGGTGCCACAAATACAAAAGAGGACGCGAGAAAAACAGGAATAGAGCGCCGAGTAATCCATTGAAACAGCAGCGTGCCCAAGCCCGCGGTAAATAGCGCCACGCTGGGGTCCAGCCCTGTGAGCAACGGCATTAACACCATCGCACCAAAAGCCACAAACAGCATCTGGGCACCAATAAGAATGGTTTTCCAGTTCCAGAATCCGCCGGTCTGGCTCATAAGGAGCTCCTGTTAGCAATAATCAAGCGGCTACTTGGTGCCGAAAATCTTGTCCCCGGCATCCCCCAGGCCCGGCATAATGTAACCGTCCTCGTTCAAACCCTGATCCACCGAAGCAGTGTAAAGAGACACATCAGGGTGTGCTTCTTGGACTTTACGGATACCTTCCGGCGCCGCCACCAGCACCAAAGCTCGAATCTGGGTGCAACCGGCTTTTTTTAGCATGTCGATGCAAGCCAGCATGGAGCCCCCGGTGGCTAGCATTGGGTCGATAACTAGCGCCGTGCGCTCGTCGATATCGTGGGCCAGCTTCTCAAAATAGGCCACCGGCTGCAGAGTGGTCTCATCCCGATACACCCCCACCACACTCACTTTAGCGCTGGGGATCAATCCCAGCACTCCATCCAGCATACCCAAGCCGGCCCGCAGAATAGGCACCACGGTGATTTTTTTACCCCGAATGCGCTGGGCCGGCGCCTTGCCCATCCAGGTATCCACCTGATAATCCTCCAGCACCAGGTCGCTAGTGGCTTCGTAGGTCAACAGGCTGCCCACCTCTGCGGTCAGCTGGCGAAAACTACGGGTGCTCAAGCTCTTCTGGCGCAACAGCCCCAGCTTGTGTTGGACCAACGGATGGCGAATTTCATGGACACTCATGGTGGCAGGCTCCTGGATACCAACAAAACACGGGGGCGCAGATCACCCCAACAATAGCGATATTGTGACGATTACAGCGCAAATGTCACCGGTGCACACGCTGTGTCCTGTCAGCGGACTACCGTCCGTAATCAGGGAGTGCTAACGTCAAAAAAGAAAACAGGGAGAGCCGGTGAACAAAGTCCTTGCCGAAATGAACCGAAAAGCGTTTGTTTGTGAGTGTGCCAGCTGCTCACTAGCGACCCGTTTTCTAACCCCGCGGCCAAACCGTCCATCGCAAACACGGTGCACACCGCAGAAAACTCTGGGAGCAACGGTAAGAATGGAAAAATCGACAGGAGTCACAGTCATGAAGCGTTATCTAATCATTTCAATTTTTGCCGTATTGAACACACTTTGTGCTTCGCTATGGGCGGCTGACAGCCTCTCCGTGAGTGAACTCAAGCAAAGCATGCAAGACGACAAAGCGCCTATCATTATCGATGTGCGCGATGAAGACGAATATCTGGCCGGACATATTCCCGGCGCCATCATGGTCCCCGCTAAGCAGATGGAACATCACCTGGACATGATGGAGCAGTATCGCAAAGAAGACATCGTGCTGTATTGCCAATCTGGCCGCCGGGCCAGCGCCGCTGCCACCGTGCTGGAAAATGCCGGCTTCAAGAATGTGAAGCTGCTGCAAGGGGATTACCCGGGCTGGGAGTCCGCTCAATAAGCACCGATTTGCCCACCACCACACCTCCGACCGCCTATGGAATAAGGATATTTCTATTCCATAGGCAAGTTCGACCTTCGGCGATTAGCCGTTGCCCGCTGCCATTGCTATAATCCGCGCCCACCACCCACCCTGTTGAGAAGGACAGACCATGGATTTTGCTAAGGTTCCCGCCGGGAAAGACCTCCCCGAAGACATCTACGTGGCCATCGAGATTCCGGCCAATGCTGACCCGATCAAATACGAGATCGACAAAGACAGCAACGCCGTATTCGTAGACCGCTTCATGGCGACCCCCATGTTCTATCCGGCCAACTACGGCTACATCCCCAATACCCTGTCCGAAGATGGCGACCCGCTGGACGTGCTGGTGGTAACGCCTTACCCAGTGGTCCCCGGTTCCGTGATTCGCTGCCGCCCGGTAGGTATCCTGAACATGACCGACGAAGCCGGTAAAGATGCCAAGCTGGTCGCGGTGCCGCACACCAAATTGACCAAAATCTACGACAACGTAAAAGACATCGACGACCTTCCCGAGCTGTTGTTGGCCCAGATCAAGCACTTCTTCGAGCACTACAAAGAGCTGGAAGCAGGCAAGTGGGTGAAGGTTGATGGCTGGGACGGCGCCGAAGCCGCCAAGGCCGAGATCATCAAATCTGTAGAAGCTTACGAAAAAGCGTAAGGCGAGCTTCAAGCGACAACGCGAGATAGCTTCGCGGTAAGCAGAAAAAAAGGCCGCACCCATTATCTGGGCGCGGCCTTTTTTATGTCCCTTTCTTGCAGCAACATGCAATAAGCTCTGCCCGCAGAGCGGGCGCAAACACGGAACGCCCTTTTTCCTAACCGTCCCTCGCCTTTCAGCTTAGGCTGACGCCTACCTCTTCTCTCGATAGGCGCTCGGAGTCATCCCACTCCAACGCTTAAATGCCTTGGAGAAATTGGCCACATCGTTATATCCCAATCGGTATGCCACTTCACTGATGCTGTTTTCTGATTGAACCAACAGACGGCGTGCCTGCTGATAACGCTCTTCATCCTGCAATTGACGATAGCTCAACCCGGCCTGCTGCAAGTGACGCTTCAACGTACGAGCCGATACCGCCAGCCGCTCCGCCATCCCCTGTAGCGACGGCAAAGGCGCCGGGTGGTCTTGCAAGGCTGAGCGAATACGCCTCGCCATCACACCCTCGTCTTCGGTGCGCCACTGACGAAACTCCATCTCGCATTGCTGCCGGGCAATGGCCGCCACCTGAGGGTCCGCCAATCGAGGACGAGCCTCCAGCGCCGACAACGGAAATACCAACGCATTTTCCTCTTGATCAAAGCATACTGGCACGCCCACCTCTTTTCGCAATGCCCTTAACCAGGCCGGCGCAGGCCCGCATCGATGAATCTCCAACCCTTGCGGCAGGCTCTCCAGCAACTGCTCGATCATAAAGACCAACCCCACCAACATAGCCTCAATAATAAAATCGTGAGCGATGCCTAGCGGTCTCGTGCTACGCAATTGAAGATGAGCCCGCCCTGATTGACGAGTCTGGTGGATTTCCAGGAAAGGGGCGCGTAACCCTAGAAAACGGCACGCTGCATCCAGTGCAGCCTGAGCGCTGGCGCTGGATAGGGCCAATAGCCCCACCGGGCCATGTAAGGTGATACTCATGGCCCGGGCATAACGGAACCCCAAGCCTCGCTCGCCGACCATTTCAACGCCACGCTCGGCCACAGTCTGGGCCAGAGACATCGACACCCGGCGGTCCACTGCCAGCAACTCGTCACGGCTCACCCCAAGTCCTATCAGCAGAGCCGGGGCGTCCAGTTTCAGGGACACCAGTACGTCATACAGCAGCACCACATAGATACCTGGCACCCCCGCACCTCCCCATGGACGGCCCGAACTCACCATTTGTTGGCCCTCCACGACAAGACCTTGAATGCAAGACTCCGCATAGTAGTTGGCATTATGAGCCTGTTCAAAGCGAATACGCTGCCACCCGGCTCCAGACTCGACCATGTCATCACTGACATTGGCACCAGGAGATCCCAATGAACCTGACGCTGGTAAAAAAGAAAACACATCCATCCATTCCCATTACCCCACGTCGAATGGAATTTTCGTTTGAAGGAATCAAACACGATGATTACTGGTTCGACAACGATCCGGTACTAACTCATCTGCTCAATATTCTGTCGTTGACCTTCCCGGACGGCGAGCGCTTCTTCGTGGATTCAGTTCGTGCGCTTCGCGACCAAGTGCAAGACAAGGAGCGCCAAAAGGATATTTCCGGGTTTATTGGCCAAGAAGCCATGCATTCGTTAGAGCACCAGGCCTTCAATGACCTGATTGCTAACGGCAAGTATGACGACATCATTAACCACGCTCTTAACGTTACCAACAAACTATTGGCCGGCGCGCGCCAATACATGAGTAAACGCCAGCAATTGGCAGCGACTGCAGGCCTTGAGCACTTTACGGCAATTCTTGCCGACGCCATCCTCCGTCGCCCGGATCTGGTGGAAAGCATGGACCCTGCGGTACGCAACCTGTGGGTTTGGCATGCCATCGAGGAAACCGAACATAAAGCGGTAGCCTTCGACCTTTACAAAGAGGTGAATGGTAATTATCTGGAGCGCCAGCGCCTGTTCCTTTCCAGCACCGTCTATCTCATTGGCTTTTCCAGCTATTTCACTTGGCAAATGCTCAAACGCGACAAGACCCACCGCAAACCTCTGACTCTTGCCAAGGGATTGTGGAAAGGCTTCGGGTATAGAGGCGTTATCAGCAGCATCATTCCTGCCTGGTTCACCTACCTGAAACCCGGTTTCCACCCTTGGAATGACGATAACAGTGCGCTGATCGAAGAATGGCGCAAGAGCTTGCCGGCACCGAAAAAAAAGAGCGCGGCGTAGCATTCAATACCGTTGACTAAGCCACAGCTGGCTATCTTTTAACCTGAAAGCAAAAGGCCGCACCAGAAGTGGGTGCGGCCTTTTGCGTTTCAATTACTGCTAGCCTGGCGTGTCTCTGAAAACGCCTTACGTGCTCAGCGTGGGCGGGACGGGAGGCTCCGCACTCGTTGTCACGTTTTTTCGAGGAAGGGGCAATCTCAATCTCCCATGAGGGGCACCGCCAAAATCGCGCCTTCGCTGGTGCCCCAGATGGAGTATAGATTGCGAAACCGGCTAAAAGACTGGGCAATACAAGGGGTTTTCAGCAGCGCCCTAGCTCGAGACGCTACCCACTATCATACAGTCAATTGCCTTTTACCCTTCTTGTAACAATTTCCGCAGATCAATCAGCGCCGCATTGGCACGCGACACATAGTTTGCCATCACCAGAGAATGGTTAGCCAGCATGCCAAAACCGTCACCATTAAGAATCAAAGGGCTCCATATAGTTTCTTGGGTAGCCTCAAGTTCACGAACCATTTGCCGGAAACTGATGGTCGCATTTTTCTTACGAAGCACATCCGCGAAATCCACTTCCGCGCCACGCATTAACTGGGTGAGAGCCCAGGTTGCACCACGGGCTTCATAAAAGGCATCATCAATTTCTAACCAAGGGGTTTTAACAAAATCTTCATCTTTCTCAGGCTTGGCCGCTACGATGGTGCCGTCCTTGTCAACATTGAGCTGGCTGCGGCCAACACTCTGGCTGAGTTTCAAGCTCAAGGACCCTAGCCGGTTCTGCACTTCGTTCAGCCAGTAATTCAGGTTATCTGCCCGGGCATAGAATTTACCGTCATTTTCATTGGCATCAGTAAGGCGATCCAAGTAACGCTCCAGCGCCTTGATGCCCCGGCGATATTCACTTTCGGTGGCCGGCATGGCCCAGCTTTGCGCATCAAAATTGAATTGGGGCTCAGCAATAGCCAAGTCCTTGTCTTCCTGACTCTGGGACTGAGAGCGACTCATATCTCGGCGTAATACACGGCTAAAATCACGCACTTGTACCAACACGCCATATTCCCAAGCCGGCATATTATCCAACCACAGACGGTGTGGAAGGAGATCGTTGGTCAGGTAGCCACCAGGTTTAGACAACAACGTATCGGCCACGAAAATCAGCTCTCGAGTGGTAGTCTCCCCCCGAGTCACATCCGCTTTCGGCGTTACCTTCTTCAGCTCCGGCTCTTGGCTCCAGTACCAACCCAACAAAATATCCACCAGCAGCAACAAACCGAGCAAGCAAAGCAACGCCTTCCAGAGCCGGTTACTACGAGGATCTAGCATGGCATCCCCCATTTTTTCGCTAAATTTATCGTTACTCATGATTACTCCCGAGATCCTTCAAGTTGCTACCGTTTCTACCACTATAGCTCACTACCTACTCAAGCTGCAGTTACCCAAGCTGGCGCTCACTCTCTTATTCGGCAAGGTTCCACCATAGAGGGACAAAACACCACCTACAATCCATAATATTAAGGAGCATAAAACCATCCAGGCGGCCCATTCTGCCTTTGATACCCCGTCCACTTGGCCCCGCACCACAGACGCGCAAACTCTACCCGCATCAACCGTCGTCCTACAGGTCTACAGTCATGGAATTTTTGGTTAAACTGCGCCAGCGATCAGGGCCGGATTTACCGAATTGTCTGCACAAGACATTTCCGTTCATTTGCAATTCAGCCAAGCATCAGACGGCCCAATTAACCGGCAACACCCCGACACCGGGCTCCGGTTAACCTGGCCTTAACATCGCCAAATGAAACTAAGTCCCTGTTCTTGCATCAAAGCGCCACACGAATCTGGCGCATCACGAACCGGGGAGGAGAATTTGATGAAGCAGTGCTGGCAGCGTCTTCTGGTCGCGATTATGGTCATGGTCCCACTGTCCTGGGCCAATGCCAACAACCTGTTCGGCGATCAAGAACGCCTGCCCACCGTGGATGAAGCGATTCAGCTAGTACCCGATGCGGACTGGGACAACCAGCAACTGCGACTGGATTTCGAGCTGATCGATGATGTTTATCTCTATCAACACCGTTTCGGGTTCACCCTGCGTGACACCAATGGCAATGTGATTAACGATTTTGCCGAATTGATACTGCCCCCCGGGAAGCCCAAAACCGACGAGATATTCGGCGATGTAGAAGTCTATTTCGACCGTTTGAAGTTCTCGCTTCCTTTGAATAGCGTGCCGCTAGTGGATACCGAACTGGAAGTACGCTATCAAGGCTGCATTGAAGATACTCTCTGCTACCCGCCCACCCGCAAAGTGTTTGCATTCGACAATCCGCAACCGGCAAAAAAGCCCATGGCCGCGGTGCCACCCGCGGCCACTGACTCCATCGACGGCCCTGGTTTTCTCGATACACTACGGTCTGAGGACGCCAACGCCTTCAACCAGTGGATGAACGAACAACCTCTTGGCTTAATCATCGGCCTCTTCTTTGTGGGCGGGCTGCTGCTGGCCTTTACCCCCTGCGTTTTTCCCATGGTCCCCATTCTCTCCGGTATCATTGCCGGCGAGAAAGAGCCCAGCGCCACACGGGGCTTTACTCTCAGTGTCAGCTATGTATTGGGTATGGCCGTGCCGTACACTTTGGCAGGCTTATTGGTGGCACTTTTTGGCGCCGGCCTGAACCTGCAATTCATGCTGCAACAACCCGCGGCCATCGTTACTTCAGTAGCGATATTTGTCGTGCTGGCCCTGTCCATGTTTGGCCTGTATGAACTGCAGCTACCTGCGGCCTTGCGCAACAAGCTCCATCAACCTGGCCAAGAAGCTCGCGGTAGCCTGATCGGGGCCGCCATTATGGGCACCATTTCGGCCTTGGTCGTGTCCCCCTGTGTTACCCCCATCCTGGCCGGCGCGTTGATCTATGTTGCCGCTAGTGGCGACGCGGCCACTGGCGCAGCCTCCCTGTTCGCCCTGTCTATTGGCATGGGCCTGCCATTGATAATCTTTGGCACCGGGGGCGGCAGCTTGCTTCCCCGTGCTGGCATGTGGATGGAAGAGATCAAACGGTTCTTCGGCGTGGTGATGCTAGGCGTCGCCATCTGGCTGCTGGACCGCATCATCAGTGACACTATTACCTTGGGACTCTATGGCTTGTTGTTAGCCGTGTATGGCATTCAGCTGGGGGCATTGGAGCCTGCCGGTGAAGGCGCTGCCCGGCTCAAACGGGGCTTGACTCTGGTACTGACCCTGTACGGGGTAGTGATGATTGTCGGCGCCTTGAGTGGCGGCAAGAACCCGCTGCAACCGCTGGCGCACATGAATCAGCCAGGCACAAACAACGGTACCAGCCAAACTGACGCCCCCTCGGCCCAGCCTGGAGACCATGGGCCCTGGCAGACCATCGTTGGCCAGGCCTCCCTGGAGCAGGCGTTGGCCTCGTCTCGCCAAGCCAACAAGCCCGTGCTGGTAGATTTCTTCGCTGAGTGGTGCGTGGCTTGCAAGGTCTTGGAAGAGACCACCTTGAGTCACCCGGATGTGCTGAACGCCCTGTCCGGCTTTGACCTCTACCGAGTGGATATCACCGAAATCAACGCCGACAGCCAGGCCATCATGGAGCAGTACAACATTTTCGGGCTGCCGGCACTGGTGTTCTTCACCCCCATCAGCACTGAAATCCCCGATTCAAGAGTCCTCGGCGAAATGGGCCCGCAACGGTTTATTGAACACCTTAACAAGCGCGTCGTCCCTGGGCTTTAATGCCGCGTCAGTATAGTAAGGAAGGCGCCCACCCTCTTCGCCTCAAGCGCCCCGCTGGGGCGCTCCTGCAGGGAGCCGTTCCGTCTCCCGCCTAAGCAAGTAACCTGAAACAGTGCCGATATCCCGATATCTTCCGGCAACTTGTAACGAATGTTGTAAACCCCTTTTTTCTGTCATAGATTCCCCCTAATATTGCATTTGTGCGAGAAAACCCAAGTTAACCTGGGCTTTTCCAGCATGATCACTGCAAATAACGACAAATTCGCGAGGGGATCCATTTTGGCTTCCATTTTGGTCTTACATGGCCCGAACCTGAACCTGCTCGGCACACGCGAGCCGGACAAGTACGGCCATACCACCCTGGCGGACATCAACCAGCGGCTGCAGGAACAGGCCAGCACGGCCGGCCATCACCTACAGCACCTGCAAAGCAACGCAGAATACGAGCTGGTCGAGCGCATTCACGATGCCCATCCCGAGGGTGTCGACTTCATCATTATGAACCCGGCGGCCTTCACCCATACCAGCGTGGCACTGCGAGACGCTCTGCTGGCGGTGAACATTCCCTTTATTGAAGTGCACCTCTCCAACGTGCATGCCCGGGAAGCCTTCCGCCACCATTCTTATTTTTCTGATATTGCCAAGGGCGTTATATGCGGCCTCGGCGCCACCGGCTACGCGCTGGCGTTAACCGCTGCTCTCGAACAACTGGATGACTGAACATGGATATTCGCAAAGTCAAGAAACTGATTGAGCTGCTGGAAGAATCCGGCATTGAAGAGCTGGAAATCTGTGAAGGGGAAGAATCCGTGCGCATTAGCCGCGGCTCTCGCCAACCAGCCGTGCCGGCACATTACTATGCCGCCCCGCAGGCCCAGGCTCCGGCATCGGCACCAGCCCCCGCAGCCGAAACGCCCGCCGCGCAGGACAACACCCCCAGTGGCCACCTGGTTCGTTCACCCATGGTCGGCACCTTCTATCGTTCACCGTCCCCGGGCGCCTCGGCCTTCGCCGAAGTTGGCCAGAAAGTACAGGCCGGCGATGTGCTGTGTATCGTGGAGGCCATGAAGATGATGAACCAGATCGAGGCCGACAAGTCCGGCACACTGGATGCCATTCTGGTTGAAGACGGCGAGCCGG
Source organism: Alcanivorax sp. (assembly GCF_040119285.1). Lineage (GTDB taxonomy): Bacteria > Pseudomonadota > Gammaproteobacteria > Pseudomonadales > Alcanivoracaceae > Alcanivorax. The sequence goes on along the minus strand of NZ_JBEDTY010000014.1, from coordinate 38,828 downwards.
TTGAATTCGACCAGCCTCTGTTCTCCATCGTTTAACGGAGGCCTCCCATGCTGGAAAAGGTCGTTATTGCCAACCGCGGCGAGATTGCTCTGCGGATTCTGCGTGCTTGTAAAGAGCTGGGCATTCGCACCGTGGCGGTTTACTCGAAACCGGACCGGGATCTAATGCATGTTCGTCTTGCTGACGAAGCAGTGTGCATTGGCCCCGCTTCATCCGCCGATTCATACCTGAATATTCCCGCGCTGATCAGCGCCGCCGAAGTCACCGATGCCGACGCCATTCACCCCGGCTATGGTTTCTTGGCAGAAAATGCGGACTTTGCTGAAAGCGTAGAACGCTCCGGCTTCACCTTTATCGGCCCCAAGGCAGACACCATTCGTCTGATGGGCAATAAGGTGGCCGCCATTGAAGCCATGAAAAAAGCGGGCGTGCCCACCGTACCGGGCTCTAACGGCCCCGTCGGTGACGATGATGAAGCCTCACTGGCCATGGCAGAACAGATCGGTTACCCGGTGATCATCAAGGCCGCAGCGGGCGGCGGCGGGCGCGGCATGCGTGTGGTTGATGAAGCAAAGCAGCTGCTCAACGCCATCATCCTGACCCGCTCCGAAGCGAAAAACGCCTTCGGCGACGCCACCGTCTACATGGAAAAATTCCTCCAGAAACCACGACACGTGGAAGTGCAAGTACTGGCCGACGGTGCCGGCCACGCAATTCACTTAGGCGACCGTGATTGTTCCTTGCAGCGCCGTCACCAGAAGGTGGTGGAAGAAGCCCCGGCACCAGGAATTCCACAGCATCTAAAAGAAGAAGTCGCCGAACGCTGCGTCAACGCCTGTAAAGAAATCAATTATCGAGGCGCGGGCACCTTCGAATTCCTCTACGAGAACGAAGGCTTCTACTTCATCGAGATGAACACACGCGTACAGGTAGAACACCCCGTCACCGAAATGGTTACCGGGGTGGACATTGTCAAGGAACAGTTGCGTATCGCTGGCGGTGAAGGCCTGCAAATCCAGCAGCCCGACGTGCAATTCCAAGGTCATGCCATTGAGGTTCGCGTCAACGCAGAAGACCCGGTACGGTTTACCCCCTGCCCAGGCAAAATCACCTACTTCCACGCCCCTGGCGGCAACGGCGTGCGAGTCGATTCCCATATCTACAGTGGTTACACTGTTCCACCTTACTATGATTCCCTGATCGGCAAGCTGATCACTTGGGGGGAAAGCCGCGAGATCGCCTTCGCCCGCATGAAAAATGCGTTGGACGAAATTGTCGTGGAAGGCATCAAAACCAATATTGCCCTGCACCGCGACAAGATCTTCAAGGACGAAGCCTTCATTAAAGGTGGGGTGGACATTCACCACCTAGAAAAGAAACTCGGGACACACTAAAAGCCGTTGATAGTGAATTGATCACTATTATCGTTAACGGTTACCCTCCCCCTGATGGCCGCGCTCAGCGTTTGGGCGTGGCCTCTTGCGTTACAGACATCACAAAGTTACTCCCTCGCACTTTTAACGGTTAACTCTCAACTAGAGCGAAGCGACAACATGGCCTGGCTTCAACTCCACCTTGCCACCACCGAACAACACGCCGATGCCTTTCAGTCCGCACTGGAAAACCTCGGTGCCGTGGCCGTGACCCTCACCGACGGTGCCGACCAGCCTGTGTTCGAACCGCCACCAGGCACTCGCCCACTATGGCAGAACACCGTGGTTAGCGCTTTGTTCGAACAGGAACACACCCCGGAGCAGATTCTCAACGCCCTCGCTGCTCAAGGGCTAGAAGCGCAAGCCAGCCACCACGAAACCCTGGAAGACCAAGCCTGGGAGCGGGCATGGATGGATGATTTTTCACCCATGCAATTCGGTGAACGGCTGTGGATCATTCCTAGCTGGAGCGAAGCGCCGGACCCAGCGGCGGTCAACTTGAAGCTGGACCCAGGCTTGGCCTTCGGCACCGGCACCCATGAAACCACCGCCCTGTGCCTGCAATGGCTGGACGGCACCGACCTGCACAACAAAACCGTACTCGACTTCGGCTGTGGCTCTGGGGTGCTGGCCATCGCGGCTCTACTACTCGGCGCCGACGATACCACCGGCACCGATATTGACCCCCAAGCGTTAATTGCCAGTCACGACAATGCCCACAACAATGGCGTAGCCGAGTCTCTAACCCTGTTCCTGCCCGAGCAAATGCCTCTGGATTATCAGTGTGATGTACTGGTGGCCAACATACTCGCTGGGCCGCTGGTTGAGCTCTGCGAATTACTGGCCGGCTACTGCCGGCCCGGCGGCAAACTGGCCCTGTCCGGCATTCTTTCCGAACAGGCTGATAGCGTACGCACTGCCTATGAGCCTTGGTTTGAGTTGAACCCCATCACCCAACAGGGCGACTGGGTGCGCATTGACGGGATCCGACGGACGGTCTAAACCAGGACTTTCAGAGAAAACTGAGTGACAAGTCCTTGCGGCCTGTCCTGCTTTTTCTGTAAAACATACTTGATTCATCTGTACGCACTTCCGGAATGCCAAGGTTAGGTGAAAGCGGTTGCGTACAACGTGTTGTCTCTAGTCCAATAACAATTCAGGCGAAAGCCATGGCCACCCAATACAAGACCCGCTGCCCCCATTGTGCAGCCCAGTTCAAGATTACCGACGAACACCTGAAACAGGCCCGTGGTGCAGTGCGGTGTGGCTCCTGCTTGCAGATTTTTCAAGCCAGCGATTACCTGATCAATTCCCCAACAGCCCAGCAGACAGTCCCCCATGACCGTTGGGCCGGGGCATTGGACGGGTCCGAGAGCGCCCCCTCCCACCCCGAAACAGAACAAACGTTTGGCCATGATGATGCCGATTCCAATAGCCTAAGTATTCAGGGCATGGAACTTAGCGATTCGTTCATGAATCTTGACGCAGGCGATTCCAGCAACGGGTTGGGCGAGGACTTCGCCGACATGCAGGGCGCAGGCCGCGCCACTCACAATGAAAATGCCGACGAATCCTGGGCAGAAGCACTTCTGCAGGAATTGGAAGAAGACGATCCCGCTGCAGCCAACGCCAACACACCCGGTGATGTTCCCGTCTCATCCACGCCACCCTCCAGCGACTCACCGCCACCAAAGCAGCAAGCGCAACACACACCCGGCGCCCCGAGCGCAAAAACCGCGCAGCAGTCACAATCGCACGCCCCACCAGAAGCCGACGATGACAGCTTGTTTGGCGGGCTGGGCCTGTTTGGTGACGACCGTTATGAAGAACCGCTCCCTATTGGAAAACCCGTTCGCGAACGTAATGCCCCTTTCCGCCAGCAACGGGACTGGGGCGGCCTGGTCAAATGGACCTCTCTCTCGGCTATCGCCCTGTTCGCATTAGTAGGGCAATACGCCTTCTTCAATTTCGACGATTTGGCCCGTAACCCGCAATGGCACCCTATGTACCAACAAGCCTGCGGCATACTTGGCTGCCAGCTACCGAGCCGCTCCGATATCACCCAGGTACGCGGCACCAACCTAGTGATTCGCAGCCACCCCGACTACGCCAATGCGTTGATTGTTGACGCGATCCTGTTCAATGAAGCCAAGTATCCACAGCCTTTTCCGGAGCTGGAGTTGAGCTTTAGCGCCCTGAATGGCGGCCCGGTGGCCAGCCGCCGCTTTACCCCCCAGGAATACCTGCAAGGGGAACTACGCGGCATGGACACCATGCCCGTTCGCACACCGCTGCATATTTCGCTGGAAGTTGTAGACCCCGGCGACAAGGCGGTGAACTACAATTTGCGCCTGCTGCTGCCACGCCCTCAGCCACACGAGCAGCTCTCCCAACGCTAAAACGTTCATCGTGGATTTGAGAGAATGATATGAACAGCGCGACTTTCCTTGAGAATTCCGCCCAGAGAGCCCGGCGCCTGTTGCCTAAATCCCTGGCGTGAGATTTTAGCCATGATCCCTCCCGCTCGTCTGCCATTACGCTCTATTACAAAGAGCCAAAATCATTAACTATCGAGCAGCTGCCCGTTCCTCACCTCAGCATTCCGCGTTCAGCTTCAGGCACTGTCATGCTGCAGATCGCCATCCTCGTCAGCCCGTCGATTAATCAGGCACTACAAGTGTTTTTCATACCAATCCGTGGTGCCCCCCACACCACAAGTAAGATCAACAGCCCGTCGCCTAATAGCAAACGGGCCTTTCATCCCTGGCCACCGATCTCTATCATTGTTCCCCCTCTTAGACACCCTAAGCCCGGCGCCATGCAGATCGGACCCTACAACCTGCCCAACTCCCTGATCCTGGCCCCCATGGCCGGCGTCACGGACCGTCCTTTCCGGCGTTTGTGCAGGGATCTGGGGGCCGGCCTGCTGGTGTCGGAAATGGTGACCTCAGACACCCGTCTGTGGAACTCTCGAAAGTCTCGCCAACGGTTGGACCATAGCGGCGAACCGGGCCCCATCTCGGTACAGATTGCTGGCGGAGAGCCGGCAATGCTGGCGGAAGCGGCCCGTGCCAACGTGGACCATGGCGCCCAAATTATTGACATCAATATGGGCTGCCCGGCAAAAAAAGTGTGTAAACGCGCGGCCGGCTCTGCCCTGCTGGCCGACCCGGAACTGGTCGCACGCATCCTCGATGCCGTGACCCGGGCGGTAGATGTGCCCGTTACCCTGAAAATCCGCACCGGCCCTGATCGCGATCAGCGCAATGCCATCGACATTGCCCGCATCGCCGAAGCCGCCGGCATCCAGGCCCTTGCCATTCATGGGCGCACCCGCGCCGACAAGTTCAACGGTGACGCCGAATACGCCACTATCCAACAGGTGGTGGATGCGGTGAATATTCCGGTAATGGCCAATGGGGACGTGGATAGCCCGGAAAAAGCCAAACGGGTACTGGAATCCACTGGCGCCGGTGGTATCATGATCGGCCGCGCTGCTCAGGGTAACCCGTGGATCTTCCGGGACACCCTGTATTACCTCGAGCACGGCTCGCTGCCCGCAGCGCCGTTAGTAACGGAAGTCCATGATTGCGTGCAACAGCACCTGTGCGAGCTGCATCATTTTTATGGTGAGTTCATGGGGGTACGTATCGCACGCAAGCACCTGGGCTGGTACACACAGAACCTGCCCAATGGGGAAGACTTCCGGCGCGGGTTTAACACACTGGAAAATGCCACCGATCAACGCGTGGCAATCGAGCAGTTTTTCCAACAGATAAGCGCCACTACCGACCGGGTTCGCTTCGGTCGTTATGGCGAGGTGTCTGCCCGGAAGAAAAACGGAGCCCTGGCCGCATGACCCTTTCTTCAGTTAACACAGCCGCTGCACGGACACTTACTGAAATGAACACCGCTGAAGCACGAAAGCAGCCGCATCTTACTATTGCGCGCAGCGAAACCCACGACACGCTGCGCAATTGTGTGCGACGTTCGCTAAACGATTATTTCAACCAGCTGGACGGCGAAGCCGTGAGCGAGCTCTACCCGATGGTGCTGGCTGAAATGGAAATTCCCCTGCTTGAGAAAGTGCTCGAGTACACCCGTGGTAACCAGACCAAAGCCGCTGAACTGCTGGGCCTGAACCGCGGCACTCTGCGCAAGAAACTCAAGCAGTACGGCCTGTTGTAATACAGACCGGTGACACCAAGGGCAGTGACCACACTGCCCTTTTTTTGTTTCTAGCCCTCGTATTAATTAAGACTACGCAACTTGGTGAAACCCCATGAGCAATGTTGAACGTGCACTGATCAGTGTTTCCGATAAAACCGGTATCGTCGAATTCGCCCAGGCCTTGGCCGACAAGGGCGTGGAACTATTGTCCACAGGCGGGACCTTCAAGAAACTGCAGGAGGCCGGCGTCGCCGTGCGCGAAGTCTCCGACTACACCGGTTTCCCGGAAATGATGGCCGGCCGGGTGAAAACCCTGCACCCGAAAGTGCATGGCGGCATCCTTGGTCGTCGCGGCCAGGACGAGCAGGTCATGGCCGACAACGACATCAGCCCCATTGATCTGGTGGTGGTCAACCTTTACCCCTTCGAGGCCACCGTGGCCAACCCGGATTGCTCTCTGGAAGACGCCATCGAGAACATCGACATTGGCGGCCCGGCCATGGTTCGCTCTGCCGCCAAGAACAATGCCAGCGTTGGCATTGTCACTGACGCCGCCGACTACCAGCGCGTACTCGACGACATGGCCGCCAACAACGGCGGGCTGTCTGATGACTTGCGTTTTGACCTGGCCATCAAGGCGTTCGAACACACCGCCGCCTATGACAGTGCCATCGCCAACTACTTTGGCAAAAAGGTGGGCGAAAACAATGACGACTTTCCGCGTACCATCAACCTGAACTTCGAAAAAACCCAGAATATGCGTTATGGCGAGAACCCGCACCAGAAAGCGGCTTTCTACACCGAGCGCAACCCGGCTCCGGCATCCATCGCCACCGCAAAACAGCTGCAGGGCAAAGAGCTAAGCTACAATAACATTGCCGACACCGACGCCGCGCTAGAATGCGTAAAAGGCTTTACCAAGCCCGCCTGTGTGATCGTCAAGCACGCCAACCCCTGTGGTGTGGCGGTGAGCCTGGATGGCATTACCACAGCCTATGATCTGGCCTTCGCCACCGATACCGAATCCGCCTTCGGCGGCATCATCGCTTTCAACCGCAAACTGGATGCCGCCACCGCCCAGGCCATCGTCGATCGCCAATTTGTGGAAGTGATCATCGCCCCCAGCGTCACCGAAGAAGCCCTGGCCATCACCACCGCTAAGAAAAATGTGCGGGTACTGGTGTGTGGTGAAATGGAGGGTGTAGAGGCTTCCGGCCTGGACTACAAGCGCGTCAACGGCGGGCTGTTGGTGCAAGATCGCGACCTCACAATGATCACCGAAAGTGAATTGAAAGTGGTCACCAAGCGCGCGCCCACCGAAGCCGAAATGCACGACCTGATCTTCGCCTGGAAAGTCGCCAAGTTCGTCAAATCCAATGCCATTGTCTACGCCAAAGACCGTCAGACCATAGGCGTAGGCGCCGGCCAGATGAGCCGAGTGAATTCTGCACGCATCGCGGCTATCAAGGCTGAACATGCCGGCCTGCAAGTGGAGGGCTCGGTGATGGCCTCCGATGCTTTTTTCCCGTTCCGCGACGGCATCGACAACGCCGCCAAGGTAGGGATCAGCTGCGTGATCCAGCCCGGCGGTTCGATCCGTGATGAAGAAGTCATTGCTGCCGCCGATGAAGCCGGCATGGCCATGGTCTTCACCGGCATGCGCCATTTCAGGCATTAACACTGGCCGTCAAACGTCCAACGCATGAAGCGACCCTCCGGTCCCGCGTTGGGCGTCTGGCGTCAAGCTCATCGCCGATCACGACATGCGATCAGGATTAACCATTCATAGCAAATGGATCACCCCATGAAGGTACTCATCATTGGCGGCGGTGGCCGCGAGCATGCGCTGGCATGGAAAGTGGCTCAAGCCGAACAGGTAGAAACTGTCTTCGTTGCTCCCGGCAACGCCGGTACCGCCCGCGAGGCCAAGCTGAAAAATGTGGCCCTGGACGTACTGGATCAACCCGGGCTGCTGGCCTTTGCCAAAGACAATAGCATCGACCTGACCATTGTTGGCCCGGAAGCGCCTCTGGTAGAGGGTTTGGTCGACACCTTCCAGGAAAATGACCTGAAATGCTTCGGCCCGAGCAAGGCGGCGGCGCAACTGGAAGGCTCCAAAGCCTTCACCAAGGATTTTCTGGCTCGCCAGAATATCCCTACCGGCGCCTACGGTAACTTCACTGACATGGATGAGGCATTGGCCTACGTACGCGAACAGGGCGCCCCTATCGTGATCAAGGCCGATGGTCTGGCCGCAGGCAAAGGCGTCATCGTCGCCATGACTCTGCAGGAAGCGGAAGATGCCGTACGCGACATGCTGGACGGCAACAAATTTGGCGATGCCGGCCACCGTGTAGTGATCGAAGAGTTTCTCGAAGGCGAAGAAGCCAGCTTCATCGTCATGGTCGATGGCAAAAACGTTCTGCCCATGGCTACCAGCCAGGATCACAAGCGTGCCGGCGACGGCGACACGGGCCCCAACACCGGCGGCATGGGCGCTTACTCCCCGGCCCCGGTGGTCACCGACGCGGTCTACCAGCGAATCATGGACGAAGTCATCACCCCCACCGTGGAAGGCATGGCCGCCGAGGGCATGCCTTATACTGGCTTCCTGTACGCGGGGCTGATGATCAACCCGGAAGGCGCTCCCAAGGTGATTGAGTATAACTGTCGCTTTGGCGACCCGGAAACCCAGCCAATCATGATGCGCCTGCAATCCGATCTGGCCAGCCTGTGTTTGGCTGCGCTGGAAGGCAAGCTGGACAAGGCCGAGATACGCTGGGACCCGCGACCCACGCTAGGTGTGGTGATGGCCGCTGGCGGCTACCCGGACAGCTACAACAAGGGGGATGCCATCAAGGGGCTGGACCAGGCCGATTCTAATACTGTGAAGGTCTTCCACGCCGGGACCGCCGAAAAAGAGGGCCAAGTCCTCACCAGTGGCGGTCGGGTGCTCTGCGTTACCGGTGTCGGCGACACCGTCGGTGAAGCCCAGGCCAACGCCTACGAAGGTGTGAAGCAGATCACATGGCGTGACGCCCAATACCGTTCCGACATTGGCTACCGTGCAGTCGCACGCGAAAAAGCATAAAGTACAGGCAACTAAGAATTAAAGGTGAGCCGACTCCGGCTCACCCACCCACACACCTTAGGGGGGTTGCCATGTCGAATCAAACGGCGGATATGTCACGTCTTGAGAATTTCATTCCTTTTGACTGCCTGAGCGAATCCCACCGCAATGAAATCCAGGGCCAAATCAACGTCATCAAGATTGGCCCCGGTCGACTCCTGTTCAAGCGCGGCCAAAGCAGCGACAAGGCCTACTTCCTGATTCAAGGTTCACTGGATCTCACCGATGCCAGTTTTCAAGTACGCCATTTTGCCGCTGACGACGATGAAAATTACCTGGCTATCGACAACTACGCCGAACACACCATCAATGCGATAACCGCCGAAGCCACCACTTTGTATGCCATCGACCGCAACAAGCTCGACCTGCTGATGACGTGGACCCAAGCCGCCGAGTCCATGCTTGACGATGAGGGCGATGCAAATGAACGGGACTGGATGGACGCGCTGCTTTCATCGGAACTGTTCTCCGCCGTGCCCCCGGCCATGATCCACAGCCTGTTCGTGAAATTCGAGGAGCGCGAAGTTCAGTTAGGTGAAACCATTGTCCGCGAAGGCGACGACGGCGACATCCTGTTCGTGATCAAACAAGGCAAAGCCATGGTCACCCGCACCAAGGGCGCCAAACAGGAAACCCTCGCCGCCCTTTCTGCTGGCCGTTTTTTTGGTGAAGATGCCCTGATCAGTGACAGCCCCCGTAACGCGACGATCACCATGACCAGCGATGGTATACTCATGTGTCTGGGTAAAAATGATTTCCAAGCGATTCTGCAGGATTCGGTGATTCGCCATCTCACCGAAGACGAGCTGGATACCATGGTGCTGGAGGCCGACACTGCCTGTATTCTGGTGGATGTCCGTTTGCCCATGGAATTCCGCCATGACCGCACTCCCGGTGCCCGCAACCTGCCACTCAATGAATTACGCCGCGCCGTCCAGAGCCTGGAGAAAGATTTTTTCTATGTGGTATGCGGTGATGGTCGACGTAGTGAGCTTGGAGCCTATATCCTCTCCGAAGCAGGCTTGAACGCCTATGTGCTTGACCGGGGAAAACCAGCGGATGCAACAGAAGAAGTCCATACTGAGACTGTACAGGCCTAAACCACTATTCTTTCTCTTGGTGCTGGTCCTGTGGGCCAGCACCAATGCGGTTTTTGCAGATATCCCCCCCCCCTTCGTGGTTCATAGCGAGCCTGATCAAGCGCGCATTACCATCTATTCTGAATATTACCCTGACACCAATGAAGAGGGTGATATCTCCACCATCCGCCAGCCCCCAATCAGCAACCACTTTCAGCCCGCCACTCGCTATATCGAACGATTGGGGATTAGTGATGGCAAATGGTGGGTGCGCGTGGCCCTGCAGAATGAGCTGAGCAACAAGCAGGACTTCGCGCTCACCCTTAAAGGCAACCCGGATGCACGCGTATTCCAGCCCGATTCTGATGGCCATTACCACCAGGCCGGTAAAGAGCAACGCATCCCCGGGCGAGATGTTAGCTACAGGCTACACCTGCCCACCGGCGAGCCGCAGCTGATTTATTTGCAGCTCCAGCCACATGGGCATCTCACCTATGGTCTAACCCTGAACAGCATTAACGCCCACTTGGAAAAACAAAGTGCCTCCACGGCGGTCTACATGGTCCTCACCGGGGCACTGCTCATCCTCGCCATCTACAATCTGATCGCCGGCATCATGCGTGGAGGAAAAACCTACTTTTACCATTGCGGTTTTATTCTCGGCATTCTCGCCATCAGTCTAATCTTGGCAGGGTTTCTTCCCCTCTCACTGACAGAAAACAGCTCCGTTCAACCTCGCATCCTGTTCACCATGATGATGCTCACTCTATTTTCCACCGCCGGAGTGGCACGCTCCTTCTTCGATCTTTCAGAGATAGCCCCGCTTTTGCATCGCAGCACCCAATTGTTGAAATGGGGAGCATTGGCTCTGATACCCCTGACATTAGTATTGCCGGTTACCTTGGCAGCCAGTATCAGCTTCGTCAGCGTGAGTTTGGCTGCCTTTTTATTACTGTTCCTGGGCTATACCTGTTGGCATTGGGAGTTAAATGGCGGTGGGCTATTTTTTTTTACTACCGTGCTGGTGAGCGGCCCTACCATGCTAGTGTGCCTTGCCTACCTGGGTGTTCTGCAAACCAATGCAGAACTGCCACAGTGGTTGCTGGCCAGCACCATCCTGGAAGCGGTAACGTTGGGGGTCGGCTTGAGGGTCAGCCATCGCCACCGGGCGCTCCTTCATATCGAACAAACGCGCTCACAAGCCGTGGCGGAAACCGTGGATGCCACCCGCCGAGAAACCCTGTCCCGGATCGGCCATGATGTACGTACTCCTCTCAGCGGCATTCTCGGCATGGCGGAAATCCTCGCTGACACCCCGCTAACACCCAACCAGCGTGAATGCGTGAGTTCCATCCAGAATGCCGGCGACAATCTGCTGCGCATCATCAATGACGTGCTTGAGCACTCCCAGCTTTCCACCCGTGGCACAGACATCAACCATAGCGTACTGGATATCCACGACCTGATCATGGAAGCCATCGACCTGTTCAAGGAGCGGTCCGAAGAAAAACAGATCGAATTGATTACTCATGTACATACCAACGTGCCCACCCGGGTCATCGGGGATGCCGGACGGCTACGCCAGATCGTCACCAATCTTATGGGCGCCCTGATTCGCCACGGCCACCCCGGCGAACTGGTAGTCGACGTATCCATGGAGCCCACCGGCCAGGCCGACCGGGTCCGCTTCGGGTTCACCGGCAGCGCCATGAGCGAAGAAACCCTTAACCGGCTTCGAGACAACCAAAAACAGAGTGAAAGCAGCCACTTGAGCCTAGCCATTGCTGAGCAGCTAGTAGAGGTGCTGGGCGGACGGCTAGGCACCTTGCGAGATAACAGAGATGTGCATTACTGGTTCGTGGTTCCACTACCGGCGGAAAACTCCCCAACGCCAAGCTCAAACGTGGATACCTCCCAGCTCGCTGGACGCAGCCTGCTGGTCGTCGACGATTCCACCACAGTAACTCGAGTACTGCGTCACCACGCCCTGTCCTGGGGCATGCGCGTCACGGCTTGCCACGACCCCCGCGAAGCACTCGCCTCATTGCGTACCCAAGCCAATATCAATGAACCGTACGATATCGTGGTTCTTGATCACCACATGCCCGGCATGGATGGCATGCAGCTGGCTGCTCGTATCCATGAAGACCCGGTGATTGTGCATCCCACCGTGCTAGTAATGCTCACCGGCATCAACAACGCCCCCACCGCCACTCAGGCTCGTAACGTGGGGATCCACCGGGTGCTCTCAAAACCCGTTTCCGCTCCGCGGCTGCGCCAAGCCTTGGCAGAAGAGTTGGGGCTAGGCAAGCAGTCTCCAGACTCACCGCCCCAACCTCCCCACCAACCGGACCCTGGCCTGAAATTGCTGGTGGCGGAAGACCACTATCTGAGTCAGAAAGTGATTCGCGGTATGCTCGGCAAATTAGGCCTGAAAGCAGACATCGCCTCCAACGGCAAAGAAGCTTTGGAACTGGCCAGCAAAACGCGTTACGACCTAATTTTGATGGATTGCGAAATGCCTGAGATGGATGGCTTCGAAGCCACCCGAATGATTCGAGAGCACGAGCAAAAACAAGCCTTGCCGGCGGTGCCGATTGTGGCCCTGACCGCCCACATTTTGCGTGAGCACAAAGACCGCAGCCTGGCCGCCGGCATGAATGCCCATCTGCCCAAACCCGTAGAACTCAATGTGTTACGCGATACGCTGGTACGCTTCACTCAGACTCACAAAACGGATGCAACACCACAGCTCGCCAACGACGGCACACCCGACTAAACAAGCGGCGCACTGGAACCTGGAGGCCCGCCCTAATAAGGAACTGCTGAATAACGCCTTGCGTACTCAGCATGGCCACAAGGCTAGCCGGTTATGTTTTGTCCCGACGGGTAAAGCGGCTCTCTTTCCTAACGACAAAGCACTGCAGATGTGTCCTTCAGCCCCCGCTCTCTGTGTCCCGTGTATAGATTGCGAGCCGCCTTGAAAGGCTGAGTCCACAAGGCGTTATTCAGCAGTTCTCTAACAAATCAGAGTCACCCCCCGGCACTGACCGCTCGCCCCTGACACCACTGCCGCAGGCGGCCCAGCGATTCCGCCATGGTCACCGACAATGGCACCGTGGCCGCCAGCTCCGCTTCCAGCAAGGTCTGATCCAGGGGCTGATTTCCTGCCCCTGCACTGTATAACCCGGCCACCACTGCCTGCTCTATTTCGGCGCCAGTAAAACCATCGCTGCACTGAGCTAAACGCGACAAATCGAAGGCCGTGGCCTGCTGCCCACGTTTGTTCAGGTGGATGCAAAAAATGTCTTCACGCACCTCACAGGAAGGCAAATCAACAAAGAAAATTTCGTCCAGTCGTCCCTTGCGAATAAGCTCTGGGGGCAACCGTTCAATATCGTTAGCCGTCGCCACCATAAATACTTTGCTGCGGTTTTCTGCCATCCACGTTAACAACGTGCCCAGCACCCGGCGGGAAGTACCCCCATCGTTATCTCCTACCGCAATGCCCTTCTCGATTTCGTCTATCCACAACACACAAGGCGACATAGTTTCCGCCATGGCCAAGGCCTCACGCACATTACGCTCGGACTCACCGAAAAATTTGTTGTATATGGCGCCCATATCCAACCGCAACAATGGTAAACCCCATAGCCCCGCCACCGACTTGGCGGCCAAGCTTTTACCTCCACCCTGCACACCTACCAGCATCACCCCACGGGGCGAGTCGATGCCTTGGACCGGACTATCATGAAAGGCGCCTTCGCGCTTGCCCAACCAATCTTTCAGGCCCTGCAGCCCCCCCACATTGGCAAAGCTGTCGGTGTCGTATTCATAGCTAAGCACCCCGTCCATTTCCATTAGTGCAAACTTGGCCTTATTCACCTCCGGCAAATCCTCCTCGGTGATAGCCCCATCATGGATAATGGCCCCACGGGCCAATTTGCGAGCATCCTCCACGCTCAACCCGCGCAGATTGCGCACCAACCGATCCAATGAAGCTCTGTCGGCACGAACCCGCTCGCCGCGTTCCTTTTTGAAGCGGCGCGCTTCGTCCTGAACAATATGCTCCAGCTGCTTTTCATCCGGCATGGACAATTTAAAACGTGTGCAATAGCGGCGTAACTCAGGCGGGATGGTGAATTCGTGGCTAACCAGCACCAGGGTGTGGTGTAAACGCTCATGATGGAGCGCGATTTCCTTGATCAAGCGTATAGGCTTTGGCTCCCCGTCCAGGTAGGGGTGCAAATCACACAGCGCATAGATGCCCGGCTCGTTAGTAGCGCGGATCTGTCCCAGCATGGCATCGGGCTCAATGGTGTGTTTTTGGCTGGGGCTCTGTTCCAACTCCAGCCTGCGTAAGCCATCCACCGCATTCCAGGCAAACACTGGTCTGCCCTCACGCATGCCCAAGCGACGAATCAAATCCAGCGCCCGCAGCTCTTCCCAGGTTTCAATCACCACAATGGGATAGCGGGACTCCAACAGCATCTTCAGGTCATTCAGGTCACTCATGCATTATTGCTTGCACGCTTCACGCAATACGCTGGCACACAGGCCCTTGTTATGTTGTCTAGTCGGTAGGGTGCTTCAATTCAGCCATTCTTAGGCTACACTAGGAGCCACTCACTTTTCACGCGTGCAAGCCTGTGGCTTGCTTGCCTGCCAGCGATAATTTGCCATGACTGAACGCCGACTGTCTCCACTGGACAAGCTACTCGCCCGCGCTGATAACGCCCTGCGCACCCTAACCCCTGGCACCACCAAGGCAGAGCGAACGCCCGCCCATGCCGCTCCAGTCGCGGACGCCCCGGAAGCCGGCACCCTGCCCAGCGACCAGCGCCGACACGTGCTGGGGCTAATGCGTATTAACCATACCGGAGAAGTCTGCGCCCAGGCGCTCTATCAAGGCCAAGCCAGTACCGCCAGCCTGCCGCATATTCGCCACGCCATGGAAGAATCCGCACGGGAAGAGGAAGACCATCTAGCCTGGTGCGAAGAGCGCATTCAGGAGCTCGGCGGCGTGCCCAGCAAGCTTAATCCGCTGTTCTATGCGATGAGCTATGCAGTGGGCGCCACCGCTGGCCTGATCGGCGACCGCTGGAGCCTAGGCTTTGTCACCGAAACAGAGAATCAAGTAGTCAAACACCTGGAATCCCACCTGTACCAGGTGCCAGAAAGCGACCTGCGCACCCGCGCCATTCTTGCGCAAATGAAAACCGACGAACTCAAGCACGCGGTCACCGCCAAGGACGCCGGCGGCGCCGAGCTCCCCCCACCGGTACGCCACGCCATGACGCTAATGAGTAAGGTGATGACATTCACCACCTACAGGATCTAATCAACGCTCTAACCACGCTGTAGCGGCGTTTAACAACAAAAAAGCCGCACTCTTTGGGTGCGGCTTTCTTATTCTGCGCGTTGCGTGAAACCTTATTGTGGGCTTATCCCAAGTTACGGCTATAGAAAATTTCCAGCATCTCTGTCTTCAGCCGCTCTTCAATCTGGTCTAACTCGGTTTGCTCGAACTCATCGCTACCGGCGCCAAACAGGTAGTTATCAATATCGAAGTCCTTCAGCAGCATCTTGGTGTGGAAGATATTTTCCTGATACACATTCACGTCGATCATCTGATAAGCGTTCTGGGTATCTTCCGTCAGGAAGTTCTGGATCGAATTGATATCGTGATCAATGTAGTGCTTGGTGCCATCCAGATCACGAGTCATTCCACGCACCCGGTAATCCACGGTGACAATATCGGAATCGAAGCTGTGGATCAGGTAGTTCAGCGCACGCAGCGGGGAGATCACCCCACAGGTCGACACGTCCACATCTACTCGAAAAGTGGAGATACCATTATCCGGGTGCGACTCTGGATAGGTATGTACCGTCACATGGCTCTTATCCAAGTGAGCAACGACCGTCTCTGGCAACGGCCCCGGCGCTTCTTCGTCCCAGTCAGTTCCAACGGGTGGTGTTTCATGCTCAGCAATCAGCATGGTCACGCTGGCACCCTGAGGCTCATAATCCTGGCGGGCTACATTCAGAATGTTGGCGCCAATGATTTTGGTTACGTTGGTGAGAATCTCGGTGAGACGCTCCGCGTTATACAACTCGTCAATATATTCGATATATTCCTGACGGTGCTGTTCTGTCTTTGCGTAAGCGATATCAAAAATATTAAAACTCAAGGATTTGGTCAGGTTATTAAAACCGTGAACCGTAATCTTGGGATTGGGATCTTTCACCACAGCCGTACCCTATGGGCGTTTCATCGCCACGTTAAGACAAACACACCACCGCAACCTTTGCGGCTACCTTGTTTGCAACACCCCCATAGGTGCCGCCAATCACCGGCTTGGCCGGTGCATTGCATTACCAAGACGCCCGCTGGGCACCTCAGTCTTCAATAATATAACTATGAGTGATCTCGACACCACCGCGTGTCAGCATGATGCTGGCAGAACAGTATTTCTCTGCCGACAGCTCGACCGCCCTTTTCACATGGGCTTCCTTCAAGCTGTTACCGCTGACAATAAAATGCAGGTGAATCTTGCTAAACACCGCAGGCACTTCATCAGCACGCTCTGCGGTCAGCTCACACTGGCAGTCGGTCACGTCCTGGCGAGATTTCTTGAGAATATGAATCACATCAAAGGAAGAACAGCCACCCACCCCCAGCAGCAGGGTCTCCATGGGGCGCGGCCCACGGTTCTGACCACCATGATCCGGCGGGCCATCCATCAGCACCTTATGGCCACTTTCTGTCTCCGCCTCATAGCAGGCGTCACCCTGCCACTTAACCACTGCTTTCATGGTGATCTCCTAGTCTGTCACCCCATCTCAAACGCAAGCCGAACGCCTGATTACGCCCACTGCTAAAGGGGGCGCAGAGTACCATAGCATGGGCCCCACGCCACCCCTTTCACGACGGAGTAGCGGGAATATTTTCCCCGTCTCCAGCCACGCAAGGCAACCCTATTTTTTATCTAAAATTCCTTTATTAACAAAGATTTATCCAGTATTTTCCATGTGGATACTAAGATCAAGAATCCCTCCCCTTGGCATAACTCATAAAAACAGGCAATATCCATAGGCTTATAACTAAGACATTTTTCTGGCTTCAAGACTGAGCGCCCATGACAAACGGCAACAAAATCATCCCAAATCTGGACCACTTTTTGGCCCAGTGCCACCGCCGCAAGTACCCGGCGAAGAGCACCATCATCTATGCTGGTGATGAATCGGATGCGCTGTATTACATCCTGAAAGGCTCTGTGACGGTCATGATCGAGGACGACGATGGTCGCGAGATGATCATGGCGTACCTTAATGAAGGGGATTTCTTCGGTGAGATGGGTCTATTTGAAAACGACCCCTCTCGCTCTGCTTGGGTAAAAGCCAAGACAGAATGTGAAGTTGCCGAAGTTAGTTACCCAAAATTTCGGCAGCTGGCACGTGAAGACGCAGACATCCTGTTCACAGTATCCGCCCAAATCGCTGGCCGCCTACGCGCTACCACTCGCAAAGTAGGCGATCTGGCATTCCTGGATGTCACCGGCCGTGTCGCGGGCACCCTGCTTGACCTGTGCAAGCAGCCCGACGCCATGACGCACCCGGACGGCATGCAGATCAAAGTCACTCGCCAGGAAATCGGTCGCATCGTCGGTTGCTCTCGGGAAATGGTAGGCCGGGTACTTAAAAACCTGGAAGAACAGGGCTTGGTCTCCGTAAAGGGCAAGACCATGGTGGTCTACGGCACCCGGTAACAATGGAACATTGATAGTGGACAGTTGATAGCGTCGCGAACGACATCAAAGGATCATAAAGCAAGGGGCGCCCCCAAGCGATTGGGTGCGGGGCTTCTTTCGTTTGAAGATAACAACGCGGTTTCACATCCACGGCGGCTGTCGGCTGGCGCCGCTTCGCAGCTAAGCCTACCTACAAAACCACGCAACCTTTGCGCTCAAAAGAACAACTTCTTGAGTTCAGCGCCCGGGTCTTCGGCACGCATAAAGGCTTCGCCTACCAGGAAACTATGGATGCCGTTGTTACGCATCAGCTTCACGTCCGCACTGGAGTGGATACCGCTCTCGGTAACCACCATACGATCCCCCGGCACCTGTTGAGCCAGAGTCAACGTAGTATTCAGGCTGGTCTCGAAGGTATGCAAATTACGGTTGTTGATGCCGATGAGTTCTGCGTTCAACGCTATCGCCCGCTGCAATTCCTCTTCCGTGTGCACTTCCACCAACACATCGCATCCGGCCTGTTGAGCAGCATGATATAACTCATCCATTTGCGCATCGGACAGCGCTGCCGCAATTAACAACACCGCATCCGCTCCCATGGCTCGGGACTCAAAAATCTGCCACGGATCGATCATGAAATCCTTGCGCAACACCGGCAGGTTTACCGCGTTACGAGCTGCACGCAAGTAATGTTCATCGCCCTGGAAAAAATCCTTGTCAGTAAGTACCGACAGACAAGCCGCACCGTTAGCTTCGTAGCTGCGGGCAATCGATACCGGATCAAAATCATCACGGATCACGCCCTTGCTGGGAGAGGCTTTTTTGATCTCCGCAATCACCGCCGGCTGATGCTCTTTCACCCGACCGAACAGGCTGGCAATAAACCCACGTGCCTTGCGCTGGTTGTCTGCCATGGACTGTAGATCACCCAGCGTATAATCGTTCTTGCCAACGGCAATCTCTTCCTGCTTGCGGGCGATAATCTTATCGAGAATAGTGCCTGTGCTCATAACCTCGCTCCTTAATGGGATTCGTCGCCAACCTTGAGGGCCGTGCTGAACTGGGCCAGCTCGCGCATGCGCTCTCCCGCTTCTCCATTGTGGATCAGGTCTTCCGCCATGCTGACCCCTTCCTTGTGAGTGCGAGTAATACCACTGACATAAATGGCCGCCCCCGCGTTCAGGGCAATCATGTCTGCAGCCTTGCAAGCCGCTTCTGTGGTGCGCTTGCCAAACGCATCCTTGATCAGCGCCAAAGACGCTTTTGAGTCAGTTACATCAAGGCCGACCAGGGAATCGGACTCCAGCCCAAGATCTTCCGGTGTCAGGTCGTACTCTTTCACCTCACCATCTCTGAACTCCGCCACATGGGTACGCGCCGCCAGGCTGATCTCATCCAGGCCGTCTTTACTGTGCACCACCATGATGTGCTCGCCACCCAGGCGCCCCATGACTTCCGCCAGCGGACGACACAGCCTTTCCGAGAATACGCCCATCACCAAGCGCTGAACCCCGGCCGGGTTGGTCATTGGGCCGAGAATATTAAACAGAGTACGCATACCCAGCTCCTTGCGCGGCCCCACGGCATACTTCATGGCCTTGTGATGGTTCGGCGCAAACATGAAGCCGACACCAACATTGTCCACACATTGGCCAATTTGTGCCGGGCTTAGGTCCAGCGCAATACCCGCTGTTTCCAGCAAATCAGCGGAGCCACTTTGCGAGCTCACCGAACGGCCCCCGTGCTTGGCCACATGGGCACCCGCAGCAGCAGCCACAAAACTACTGGCAGTGGACACATTGAACAAATTGGCACCATCGCCGCCGGTCCCGACGATGTCCACCAGATACTGACGGTTCTCCACCGTCACTCCGGTGACCAGCTCTCGCATAACCATAACGGCGCCGGTAATTTCATCCAGAGATTCGCTTTTCATCCGCAGGCCGACCATCAGTGCACCAATCTGTGCATCGGTGGCGCCACCGGTCATCACCTGGCCCATCACATCGCGCATTTCCTCGATGCTCAAATCAATATTATCGACCACTTTGGCCAGCGCTTGCGGAATATTCATGCCCCTTCCCCCTGCTCATCCAGCTTTAAAAAATTCTCAAGCAGGGCATGACCGTGCTCACTCAAAATGGACTCAGGGTGATATTGCACCCCTTCAATCGGCAGCGTCTTGTGACGCATACCCATGATTTCATCGATGCTGCCATCGTCTTTCAGAGTCCAGGCCGTCATTTCCAAACAATCCGGCAGGCTGTCTTTTTCCACTACCAGAGAATGGTAGCGAGTCGCCGTATAGGGCGATGGCAAATCACGGAACACGCCCACAACATTGTGGTAAATCGGCGAAGTTTTACCATGCATCACTTGGCGAGCCCGAATCACTTTTCCACCAAACGCTTGCCCAATCGCCTGATGCCCCAAACACACACCAAGAATCGGCAGCTTGCCTGCAAAGTGCTTAATCGCTGTGAGGGAGATACCCGCTTCATTGGGGGTACAAGGGCCGGGGGAAATCATCAACCGATCAGGGCTCAGCTGTTCAATCTCTTCCAGGCTAATCTGGTCGTTGCGATGCACCAGCACCTCAGCACCCAGCTCCTGCAGATACTGCACCAGGTTGTAGGTAAAACTGTCGTAATTATCGATCATCAGCACGCGCATTATTGCTGCCCTCCGTCTGCCAGGTTGAGACCACCCAATGCCATGTTTACCGCCCGGAATATTGCTCGGGCCTTGTTCATGGTCTCGTCCCATTCAGACTGCGGCACGGAGTCGGCCACAATTCCTGCCCCAGCCTGCACGTACAGGCGTTGATCCTTAATCACCGCGGTACGGATAGCGATGGCCGTATCCATATCGCCATTAAAGCCGATATACCCCACCGCACCCCCATAAACCCCACGCTTGGTGGGCTCCAGCTCGTCGATGATTTCCATGGCACGAATCTTCGGCGCACCGCTCAGGGTGCCCGCCGGGAAGGTAGCACGCAGTACATCCAATGGCCCCAGATCTTCACGCAGCTCGCCGTCCACATTGGACACGATATGCATCACGTGGGAATAACGTTCCACGACCATCTGGTCGGAAACCTCCACCTTGCCCGCCTTGGAGACACGGCCAATATCGTTGCGCCCCAAATCAATCAGCATCAGGTGCTCGGCAATTTCCTTGGGGTCCGCCAGCAAGTCTTTTTCCAGTGCCAAATCTTCCGCTTCATTGGCACCGCGTTTGCGCGTGCCCGCCAGTGGTCGCACTGTGGTTCGCCCCTGCTCAGCGCGAGCCAGAATTTCCGGCGAAGAGCCGGCGATATGAAAATCCTCCAGATCCAGATAGAACATGTAAGGCGATGGATTCAGATAACGCAGGGCACGATACAAATCCAGCGCCGGCGCCTGGAACGGACAACTCATGCGCTGGGACGGCACCACCTGCATCACGTCCCCCGCCAGGATGTACTCGCGGATGGTTTCCACACCCGCCTTGAAAGCGTCTTGCGGAAATTCATGGTGGAAATCGTTTTCGTCCACTGGCTCGCCGTAAACGGTATGTGCCGGCTCCGACAAGGGAGCGCGCAGCTGGCTTTCCAACGCCTCTAGCCGCTGCTCGGCGCGCATCAGCACCCCCTCTTCTGTCGGGTCCACATGCACCACCAGGAACAGCGCCCCGCGCAGGTTATCGAAAACCACCACCTCCTCAGACCGCATCAGCAGGATATCGGGAACGCCCAGCACATCCTCGCCAGGTGCCGGCCCCAGGCGTGGCTCGAAATACCGCACGCTGTCGTAGCCGAAATACCCCACCAGGCCGCCATTAAAGCGGGGCAAGCCCTCCAGGTCCGGGCTACGGTAGGCTTGGCGATAGTCTTCCACCCAAGCAATAGGATCAGCCACTTCGTACTGCTGACGCCCCTCTGGGCCATCGACCTGCACCTGCTGGCCAGTAATCCGCACCACCTCGATGGCCGGCAGGCCAATAATGGAATATCGGCCCCAACGCTCGCCCCCCTGCACCGATTCAAACAGGTAAGTATAGGGACCCGACGCCAGCTTGCGATAGGCAGACAACGGCGTATCCAGATCCGCCAATACTTCGCGAACCACGGGCACCCGGGTATAGCCCTGCTGGGCAAAACGATCCAGTTCTTGTGGTGACATAATTGTCCTTAGCATTTCGCTACGGCCCAGCACGTGGGCGGACCGCGATCTAGAGCAATAATTGTAGAGGAAAAATAATCAAAAGACGTGTCAGTACAGACACAGGGAGAGCATCACCATCGCCAGCGGGCAGGTGTGAGGAGGAAAAGCGGATTGTCGCTCAGGGCACAGTCCAAGGGGCGTCCTTTCTCAATCATTAGTATTGATGTGGATTCTAGCTAATGAGGACGCCAGAGGCTAGACGCTGAAAACTCGGAAGAAACTGCTAAACTGGCGCGTCAATATGTGCAATGTGCGTACTTCAGCGACCGGCCTCAGGCGTCAGCCCAGGAGCTCCATGAGAATCCTCGCCCTTTACACCGCCAGCCAGTCCCGTGGCCCGGTGGAAAATCAGCCTGCGGTACAGCTGCGCGCGGGTTGTGGCATCGTTGGCGACCGCCACTATCGACGCAATGCCAAACCAGAAGAACAAATTACCCTGATCGAAGCCGAGGCCATCGACAGCTTCAACCGCGAATATCAGCAACAGGTTGTTCCATCAACCCTGCGGCGTAACGTGTTGACCAAAGGGGTTGACCTCAATGCATTGGAAGGGCGTGAATTTCAGCTCGGTAACATCCGCCTGCGCGGCATTGAGCTTTGCGAACCCTGCTCTGTAGTCGGTCACCTGCTAGCAGGCGATCTAACGCCTAAACAGGTGATCAACGCCCTGCTGGGCCGTGGCGGCCTGCGCTGTGAAATTTTATCCAGCGGCGTGGTTCGCGTTGGCGATAATATTGAAATACCGGATTAACGACATGGAAAAAACCTGCCCGATCAACCAGACCCGCCAATGGCTCGAAGACGTGGTCATCGGCTTGAACCTGTGCCCTTTTGCGCGCAAGCCCTTCACCGCCGGGCAGGTACGCTTTGCCGTTAGCGATAGCCGTAATGTGGAAACCTTGCTGGGGGACCTGCACGAAGAACTGGACCACATGGATCGCGTATCTGCAGAAGAAGTGGACACCACGCTGTTGATCATTACCGACCAGTTGGACGATTTTCTCGACTACAATGACGTATTAGATCTAGCCGATGGCCTGCTAGAACAGCAAGGCTGGGAAGGCGCCTATCAAATCGCCAGCTTTCACCCCGCTTACCAATTCGCCGATACCACTGCCGACGACCCGGAGAACTACACCAACCGGGCACCCTACCCGATTCTGCACATCCTACGCGAAGCCAGTTTGGACAAAGGGCTAGCCAGCTACCCGGACCCGGAACAGATTCCCGAACGGAACATGGCGACACTCAATGGCCTCAACGAGGCTCAGTGGCAGGCCCTGTTTGGCGGCCTGCCGGGGGCACACCGGTGAACCTGGATCTATCTGATGTATTGTTAATCACCGCGCTGGTCTTGATCGGCGCATTGTTCTGGCGTTCCCACGGCATCCGTGAGCGAGCGTTGGTCGCGACCCGGCGCTTTTGTGAACGACAAAAACTGGAATTTCTAGACGAAAGCGTTGGCCTGGAAAAACTCACTCTTAGCAAAGACAACCACGGCAAAAGACGCATCACCCGCATCTATCGGTTCGAATTTACCGTCACCGGCGGTGAACGTTACGAAGGCCGCACGGTAGTGCAAGGCGGCGTTACCCAGCGGGTAGAACTACCACCCCACCGCTACACCCCTCCGCCGGAAGAGCTTCATTAATCGGCTAACGCAGGGTGGCTGATGGCAAGGTATGGCCTTCACACTGATCTGAGAACGCGGGCCCTGCCATTACGGGTGGCAGTGCTCACTTTACCTGCTGTTTTTCTAACTTGCGGGCCAAAGTGCGGCGGTGCATACCGAGGCGGCGGGCTGTTTCTGAGATATTAAACCCCGTTTGCGCCAGCGTTTCGTGGATACGTTCCCATTCCAAGGTTTTGAGATTAGTGGCACGCGCGGTAAGGGACACCTCTGCATTACCCTCCGCCCGGCTGAAGGCCTCTTCAATATCATCCGTATTGGAGGGTTTTGCCAGATAATGGCAGGCTCCCAGCTTCACCGCTTCCACTGCCGTAGCAATACTGGCATACCCTGTAAGCACCACAATCAGCATGCCTTCAGCATGCTCGTGCAACGCCTGCACGCAGGCCAATCCAGACGAGTCACCCTTAAGCTTCAAGTCGACTACGGCAAAACCGGGCTCATGGCTTTTCAGCAAAACCTGCATCGACTCCAGGCTATCCGCATGAACAACCCGATATCCCCGCCTCTCGAACGAACGGGTCAAGGTGCGAGCAAAGGCTTCATCATCTTCTACAATCAATAGCAGCTTTTCGTGCTGCAACGTATCAGTCACCGTTAGCTCCTCCTTTTTGCTGTTTCAAGGCGACCACGGAAAGCGGCAGAGACAGCGTTACCAATGCGCCGCCCTGCACCAAATTACTCGCTTTCAGATTACCCCCTAACGTGCGCAATACATTCATCACTAAAAACAGCCCAAGGCCACTGCCCGGTCGCCCCTTGCTGGAGTGATAGGGTCGCCCGAGATTGTCGAGCATTTCCTGTGCGAAGCCCGCGCCCCGGTCTGCCACCGACACCAGCAGGGTTTCGCCTTCACGATACACACTCAACCGCACCCAATTTGGCGAGGCTTCCAGTGCATTATCCAATACATTATGAATGCTCTGCCGGAGGGCTGAGTCGGACACGATACTCAGGTCTTCACCAAACTCATTGCTATAGAAAAAATCTTTCACCGGGCGCGTTTCGCGCCACTCATCCACTAAATCATCCAGAAATGCGCGTACCGTGGTTCCTTCTGAAGATTCCCCCCGCGCCTCGCCCGCCGATAACAAAATGCCGCTAACAATGGATTTGCAGCGTAGTACCTGTGTCTGCATCTCGGCAATTTCCTGGGCTAAATCATCATCGGATTTGAACCGCTCCATGTGCCGCCAGTCCCCCAGAATCACGGACAGGGTCGCCAGCGGCGTTCCTAGCTCGTGGGCCGCCCCGGAAGCCAACAACCCCATACGCACAATGTGCTCTTCTTCTGCCGCTCGCTGGCGCAACTGCGCCAGATGCTCATCACGCTGGCGTCGATTTCGGGTAATACGGTTAATGAAAACCACTAGCAGCACGCCATTGAGCACAAAACAGATAAACATGCCTTCGATATAAAGACTGAACAGCCCTTCGGAATGATCCAGTGGCATAGGCAATGGGTGGCCATACCAGGCCAGCCAGCTGAAGCACAATGTGGTGGTCACCAGAATCACCCAGGTAGACCACACCTCCAGCAACACCGCCCCCAGAATCACTTGCAGTAAATACAAAAACACAAACGGGTTAGAGGCACCGCCACTCAACGCCAACAGCATGGTCAGCGTGGCCACATCAATCAGTAGGGAAAGGAACAACTCGGTATTGCCAATGGTCTTTGGCAGCCTCATTCGCAACAAACTAACCGCATTGAGCAACAGCAGACCCAACAGCACCATCAGCATTTGCGCCACGGGTAGCTCAATATCAAAGCCGTAGTTGACCACTAAAATGGTGGCGAACTGGCCAAACATGGCAATCCAGCGCAGCTGTATCAGTAACTGCAGGTTCTTGCGGCCGGTCAGGTCGTCGCTACTGCGGCGCAGTGCAGAAAATAGCGATCCCGATAGAGGAGTTTTAGAGGGTGAGGACGATGACATGATTTCCATAGCCCCAGTTTAGCCCGTTCGACGTGAATCCCGCAGCACCAGCCAGGCCGCCAGCAGCATGCCGAAGGCAAGGGCAAACCAGGTGATGGCGTAGACCCGATGATTATTGCGGAAATGAATGACGGTAAGGCCGCCCACCGGCAGTTCGCTGCCTGCGGCTTGCGCATCCACGAAATACGGCGCCACCGGCGACAGCCCCTGGTGCTCTGCCATGCCCCGCACATCCCGTGAGTACCAGCGATTCTCGGCCGGCACATTGTCCCGGAACACACCGCCGCCGGGGTGGCTGAGACGTAGCAACCCGGTGACAGTGACCGGCTCAGCCGGCGTATATTTTCCCGACTGGGCCGCACCCCGTTTCTTCTGGGGCACAAACCCCTGGTTCACATAGACCCAGCTGCCGTCAGCCCGTTGCAACGGTGCCATCACCCAATAGCCCTGCCCCGCTTGCGTCGCCGCAGAAACCAGCGCAACGGCCCCAGGCCGATACTGGCCGCTCACACTGACATGAAGGTACTCATGGCTGTCCTCACTAACAGAGAGCCAGTCATGTTGCGACGGAGCGATCACCGCTTCGGCATGCACCCGGGCGTCCACGCGAGCAATCAGGGCTTCCTTCCAGGCCAGCCGTTTCACCTGCCAGACACCCAGCGCCACAAAACCGGCGAAGGCCACCGCAGTCAACAGCAAGAACAGGAAAGAAAGAATACGCCGACGAGCCATGGTCATGCCTCTTCAAACGTGGAGGGGAGGGAAAGGCGGAGGATCTCCGCCCTACGCATGAGTGCGTGCTACGTGTTGCGCCCTCAGGTCA
The DNA here is from genome assembly GCF_040119285.1 of Alcanivorax sp. Taxonomy (GTDB): domain Bacteria; phylum Pseudomonadota; class Gammaproteobacteria; order Pseudomonadales; family Alcanivoracaceae; genus Alcanivorax. Next base: position 12,604 of record NZ_JBEDTY010000014.1, on the reverse strand, counting down.
GCATGACTGAGCATGCAAGGGGGCATGCAGAGACGCCCCCTCCATCATCCCCGGCATCATGTTTACGTTCAGGTTATGCATTACCCACAGTGAACCGGCCAGGGTAATAAATACCAGAATCAACGTAAAAATTAGCGCCAGCATGTTCCAGCCCCCTTCCGAATGGAAGTTCATGTGCAGGAAGAACACCATGTGCACCACAATCTGCACTAGTGCAAAACCCAGAATCACCATCACCGTGGTGGCAGAGTTTTCGAATACGCCGCCCATCACCAACCAGAACGGGATAACCGTCAGGATCACCGCCAACACAAATCCGGTGGCATATTCCTTCAAGGAAACGTGGGGAATGTCCGCGTCGTTAGGATCATGATCGTGTGTATGCTCGCTCATGGCAGCACTCCCATCAGATAAACGTAAGTGAACACGCCAACCCACACCACGTCCAGGAAGTGCCAGAACATGGACAGGCAGAACACCCGGCGCTTGTTTTCCTGAATCAGGCCGTGTTTTTTCAGCTGGAACAACAGCGTCACCAGCCACACGATGCCGAAGAACACATGCAAACCGTGAGTGCCCACCAACGCGAAGAAGGCCGTCCAGAAACCACTGGTTTGCGGGCCGGCACCCACGTGGATCAGGTGATGGAACTCATACAATTCCAAGCTTAAAAAGCCTAGGCCCAGCAGGCCGGTAACGGCCAGCCAGATCATGGTGCCCTTCACCCTGTTCGCCTGCATCTGCAGCATGGCGAAGCCATAGGTGATGGACGATACCAATAGCAACGAGGTATTGACGGCAATCAGGCTCAGGTCGAACAGCTCCATGCCGGTGGGCCCACCCGCATAGCTGCGGCTGAGCACCCCGTAGGTCGCAAACAGACAAGCGAAGATCAGACAGTCGCTCATCAGGTAGATCCAGAAACCCAGCAAGGTTCCGTTCTGGGGGTGATGATCCCCCGTTACCAGAAACTCCAGCTGGCCATCCTGCGTGCTGTTCGCGTTAGCCGTCATGGTGTTATCAGACATTGGCAAGCACCCTTGTACGTTCTGCTTCAATCCGCTCTACTTCTTCCGCCGGAATGTAGTACTCCCGGTCGTAGTTGAAGGTGTGATAGATCACTGTGCCGATCAGCGCCACGAAAGATACGCCAGCCATCAGCCACATGTGCCAAATCATGGCAAAGCCGATGGCAACACTGATACCCGACAGCACAATGCCCGCCCAGGTGCCCTTGGGCATATGAATCGCAATAAAGCCGGACTCAGGACGCTGGAAGCCATGCTGTTTCATCTGCCACCAAGCGTCCAGATCATGCACTCGCGGGGTGAACGCGAAGTTGTAGGGCGGCGGCGGTGACGAGGTAGACCACTCCAGGGTGCGGCCATCCCACGGATCTCCGGTTTCGTCCTTGAGTGACTCGCGGCGCATAAAGCTCACCACCAACTGAATGATAAAAGACGCGATCCCCACGGCGATCAACACCGCACCAAAGGCGGCAATCTGAAACCAGATCTGCAGGGACATATCTTCAAAGTGGCTGACACGACGGGTTACGCCCATCAAGCCGAGTACGTACAACGGCATAAAGGCGAAGTAGAAACCAATCAGCCAGAACCAGAAGGACATCTTGCCCCAGAATTCATCCAGCTTGTAACCGGTGGCTTTGGGGAACCAATAAGTGATACCCGCGAACAGGCCGAACAGCACCCCGCCAATAATCACGTTATGGAAGTGGGCAATCAGAAACAGGCTGTTATGCAGCACGAAATCCACCGGCGGCACCGCCAGCAGCACCCCAGTCATGCCACCAATAACAAAGGTCACCATAAAGCCCACTGTCCATAGCATGGGCACGTCGAACCTGATCCGGCCACGGAACATGGTGAACAACCAGTTGAATATCTTCGCACCGGTCGGTATCGAGATAATCATCGTGGTGATCCCGAAGAACGAATTCACACTGGCCCCCGACCCCATGGTGAAAAAATGGTGCAACCACACCAGGTACGACAGCACGGTAATCACCACCGTCGCATACACCATGGAGGTGTAACCGAACAACGGCTTGCGGCTGTAGGTAGACACGATCTCCGAGAAAATACCGAACACCGGCAAAATCAGGATGTAGACCTCGGGGTGCCCCCAGATCCAGATCAAATTCACATACATCATGGCGTTGCCACCAAGATCATTGGTGAAGAAAGCCGTATCCAGGTAACGATCCATGGACAGCATGGCCAGCACTGCAGTGAGTACCGGGAACGCCGCCACAATCAAGATGTTGGTGCACAGGGAGGTCCAGGTGAACACCGGCATCTTCATCAGGTTCATGCCCGGGGCCCGCATCTTGACGATGGTCACCAACAGGTTAACCCCGGATAACAGTGTACCCACCCCGGCAATTTGCAGCGCCCAGATGTAGTAGTCCACCCCCACCCCGGGGCTCTGCAAAATGCCCGATAACGGTGGATAGGCCAGCCAACCCGTCTTGGCAAACTCACCAATGAACAAGGACATCATCAGCAATACCGCACCACCTGTGGTCATCCAGAAACTGAAGTTATTCAGAAACGGGAAGGCCACATCGCGGGTGCCGATTTGCAACGGGATCAGATAATTCATGATCCCGGTGACCAATGGCATGGCCACAAAAAAGATCATGATCACGCCATGGGCGGTGAAGATCTGATCGTAATGATGGGGTGGCAGATAGCCGGAGGCATCACCAAAAGCCATAGCCTGATGAAGGCGCATCATGATGGCATCAGCGAAGCCGCGCAGCAGCATTACCAGGCCAAGAATGATGTACATGATGCCGATTTTCTTGTGGTCGATGGTAGTAAACCATTCATTCCACAGGTAGCCCCACAGCTTATAGCGCGTCAGCGCCGCCAGCACCGCGATCCCCCCCAGCGCCACCATGGCAAAGGTGCCGAGGATGATCGGGTCATGGAAGGGGATGGCCTCCCAGGTAAGGCGACCAAAGATCAGTTTGATCAGGTCCAGGTTCTCAAACATGGGTGCCACCTACTGCGTTTGCGATCAGGAGAAAATTATTCATGGTGACCTCCATGGTGCGGGTGGCCGGTATTACCTTCATGGTCAGCCTTGGCATCAGCGTGATGCCCTGCATGCTTATCCATTCCAGCGTGGTACATCATGTCTTCCATGCAGGGCTGGTCTGGCTCTACACAGCGATTAAAAATACCGTAGTAAAGTGTTGGATCCACTTCACCGTAATAGCTCACTGGTTCATCAATACTCGGCGCTTCCAGTTGCAGGTATTCATCGCGGCTCAGATTTCCCTCGCTGGCCTTCACCTTCGCCACCCAGCTATCGAAGCCCTCTTCGCTTAACCCGTGGAAATCAAACTTCATCTGGGAGTAACCCGCACCACTGTAGTTAGCCGAAAAGCCTTTATAGACACCCGGCTCGTTGATCACCCCGTGCAGCTTTGTTTCCATGCCTGCCATGGCATAGATCTGCCCGGCCATGGCCGGAATAAAGAAAGAATTCATCATGGTAGAGGCAGTAATCTTGAAGCGAATAGGATGATTCACCGGTGCTGCCAATTCATTGACGGTGGCAATCCCCTGCTCCGGATAGATAAACAACCATTTCCAGTCCAGCGCCACCACTTCTACGGTGAGCGGCTCCAGCGTCGCCGGCACCGGTGTTTGCGCATCAATGCGATCCAGCGGGCGGTAAGGATCTAACTTATGGGTACTCACCCAGGTCATGGCCCCCAGCGCGATGATAATCATCAAGGGAACAGACCAAATCACCAGTTCCAGCACGGTTGAGTGGTCCCAATCGGGTTTGTAGCTGGCTTTCGTGTTAGTTTCCCGATAATGCCAAGCAAACCACAGCGTCAGCACGATCACCGGCACAATAACAAGCAGCATCAGGACAGTGGCCCACACAAGCAGATCCCGCTGTTGCACGGCCACGTCGCCCGAGGGGGACATCACGACGGCGTCGCAACCCGAAAGCAAGGCGGCGGCAAGCAACGTCAATGACGCTCCACGCAAGTATTTGAATAATTGCATTGGCGAACCTTCTGGTTGGCTTTTGAGTAGTGGGGACTCTATCCAAGGGCATCAGTAGCGGGTATTGGACATTTTGTCCCACAGGCTTAAAGTCCTAACCATACTTGATGGAAATCAATGCACAAAGGAGCCTTTGAATAATCGCTCGCACTCAGCGCACTCAACACTGCCCACAACATGCAAGCCGTTATTCAGAGCCCTAACCACAACTCTGAAGAAGAGCGTAAAACATGTCTCAGACCTCTTCGGCCTCCATGCCGAGCAAACAAAGCCACGCCTCCGTGGCCCCCAACGAAATCGCCGTGGGTGTGGTCATCGGCCGTACCTCCGAATATTTCGACTTTTTTGTCTACGGCATCGCCTCCGTGCTGATCTTTCCTCAGCTGTTCTTCCCGTTTACCGGCCAGCTGCAGGGGATGCTCTATGCCTTCATGGTGTTTGCGCTGGCCTTTGTGGCACGGCCCTTTGGTACCGCCCTGTTCATGTGGATCCAGCGACAGTGGGGGCGCGGCATCAAACTCACCACCGCCCTCTTCCTGCTCGGCACAGCCACTGCGGGCATTGCCTTCCTGCCCGGTTATGAACAACTCGGCGGCCATGCCATCGTGCTGCTGGCCCTGTTTCGGATGATGCAAGGGATCGCCTTCGGCGGTTCCTGGGATGGCCTCCCTTCATTACTGGCCCTAAACGCCCCCAAAGAAAGCCGCAGCTGGTACACCATGATTGGCCAGCTGGGCGCCCCCCTTGGCTTCGTGATCGCCAGCGCCCTGTTCCTGTATCTTTATAACAGCCTGAGCGCTGCGGATTTCATGAGCTGGGGTTGGCGTTATCCGTTCTTCGTGGCATTCGCCATCAACGTGGTCGCCCTATTTGCGCGGCTGCGCTTGGTGCTAGGCGAGGAATACACCGAAGCCATGCAGGAAAGTGAGCTGGAACCCATTCGCACCAGCGAGATGGTGCGCGAGGAAGGGCACAATATTTTCATCGGCTCCTTTGCCGCCTTGGCCAGCTATGCGCTATTTCATGTAGTAACCATTTTTCCACTGTCATGGATTGCCTTCCAGGGCAGCCAGACCACCGCCGAAGTGCTCACCGTACAAGTACTGGGTGGCTTCGTGGGCATCATCGCCACCATCGGCTCCGGCTGGATCGCCGCCCGCATCGGCAAGCGCACCACCGTGGGCGCCCTGGCCGCCATGATTGGCGTATTCAGCCTGCTCACCCCGCTGCTAATGGGCGGTAGCCCGGTCATGCAAGACACCTTCATCCTGCTGGGCTTTGCCCTGCTTGGCGTCTCCTACGGCCAGGCGTCCGGCACAGTGACGGCCAACTTCGCCCCGCGCTTTCGCTACACAGGAGCCGCCCTCACTTCCGATTTCGCCTGGTTGTTCGGTGCCGCCTTCGCCCCGCTGGTCGCCCTGGGCCTGTCCGCCAAATTCGGACTCATGTCGGTGACCGTGTACCTGCTATCCGGCGTCATTTGCACCCTGCTGGCGCTAGCCGTTAACCAGTCGCTGGAGGAGCAGGCAGAGGAGTGAGCGGCACGCTACGAGCTTGGGCAGCAAAACCGTGTGAGGCCCAGGCCGCCTGAAACACAAAAGCCAGCGGTAGGGACGAAGCGAAGCGTGTTACTGAAACGAAAGAGGCCGCATCCAGATCTGGGCGCGGCCTCTATGTTATCGGCCCTGGTAAACCCCGGCCCGCATTTCAACTTTTAACCTTTCACTCTTAACTCAAGCTGCCCAGCGCAGCCTTAGTGAACGGCGCAATTTCGTCTTCCTTACCCTCACGTATTTTCACCAACCAGTTCGGGTCCTGCAGCAACGCACGGCCCACGGCAATTATGTCGAACTCGTCGTTATCCATGCGGCGCTCCAGCTCATCAAGCCCCGTCGGGTTAGCCGTTCCGCCCATGCCTTCCGGACTATTGAGGAAGTCGCCATCCAAACCCACGCTGCCCACAGAAATCACCGGCTTACCCGTAATCTTTTTAGTCCAGCCGGCCAAGTTCAGATCAGAACCCTCAAATTCCGGTAACCAAAAACGGCGCGTAGAGGCGTGAAACACATCGACACCGGCCTCCACAAACGGCATCAGGAAGCGCTCCAGCTCTTCCGGATTCTGCGCCAGCTTTGCCTCGTAATCCTGCTGCTTCCACTGGGAAAAACGCAGCACTATGGCGAAGTCTTCACCTACCGCCTCGCGTACCGCCTTAACAATCTCGACACCAAAACGGGCACGGTTCTCGATGGACCCACCGTACTCGTCATCACGCTGGTTGGTACCTTCCCAAAAAAACTGATCAAGTAGGTACCCGTGGGCACCATGAATCTCGACCCCATCAAAGCCCACCTCTTTAGCCGCCTTGGCGGATTCAGCAAAAGCACGGATTACATCCTGGATATCCGCTTTGCTCATGGCTTCGCCATTTTCTTTACCCGGCTTAAACAGACCGGACGGCGAATAAGCAGGCACATCCTTGTCCGGGCCAATACCCGGCTTACGCACTGAGCCCACATGCCACAGCTGTGGAATGATCTGCCCACCAGCAGCGTGCACCGCGTCCACCACTTTCTTCCAACCCGCCATGGCCTCATCGCCATAAATGGCCGGCACACTCTCATAACCATTGGCGGCCTTGTGGCCCACAAAAGTGCCCTCGGTAATGATCAGGCCCACCTCGCCCTCGGCGCGGCGCTGGTAATACCCCACTACCTGATCATTGGGCACATAACCCGGAGAAAAGGTGCGCGTCATGGGTGCCATGGCCACCCGGTTACGCATTTTCAAAGACTTAAGTTCAAAAGGACGCAACAGGCTATCCAAGGAACTACTCATGAAGCTCTCCTAATCAATCTTCGTTTATTCACTCTCTAGGCCGAGCCCATACCTGGCCCGACGTGAGCATTCGGGGTAACAAAAAAAGGGGCTAGCAATGGCAAACACCCTCGCAATAGCCCTTTCCACAGCATTTTTTCAATTAAAAAACAGAATCAGCGCATCCGCCCTCACGGGCGGTCAATTAAGTTTAGTTGCGTAATAAAACCTTATTTGGTTTCTTAATGCAACCATCCTGATCTATACTGCCACCATGACACGTAAACGCTTCGACGACATGGGCTGCTCCCTAGCCTGCGCCCTCAATGAGGTTGGTGACTGGTGGTCCCTGCTGGTAGTCAAGCAGGCCATGCTGGGCACCCGCCGCTTTGTGGATTTCCAGCACAGTCTGGGCATCGCCAAAAACATCCTCTGCAACCGCCTGTCGCGCTTGGTGGATAACGGCGTCATGGTGCGTGTGGACGTGGGCGAGCACGGCAAACGCTACGAATACCGCCTCACCGACAAGGGCCGGGATCTGTTTACCGTCGTCACCGCCCTGCGCCAGTGGAGCGAACGCTGGAACGGCGAGAAAGACACAATGAAACTGGTGGACCGCCAGACCGGCGAACCGCTGGCGCCGGTAGCGGTTCACAACCAACAGGGCCAGGCCCTCACCGTGCGGGATGTGCAATTTGTGGATGCGCAGGGGAAGCCGTTGGAGGAGGAAGCGGGTTGACCACCGCCCCAGTGCTACAAAAACGCTCGCTACGCTACCTGCTCAAGCGCGTCGAAGCCATCCGCGGCCAACCCGCCTACCCGAGCGCCGCGCCAGCCACGAATTCATCCTCACCTTCGCCCAGCAAGCGAAGGACAATAAAAGTCACCGCACTCAACATCACCAAACGCCGGCTCGACTACAACCAACACGCCCCCGCCATCTTCTTCCCGCTGCTGGTGCCTGAGTGCTTCCTCATCGAGCCCACCGGAACCGAACCAAGGAAGCCATGGAGCCGGCATCCGATGTTCATCCGAAAAAAGCGTTGGTGCCGGCATAGGCCGAATGGTTTCCATTCGATCATTTAAGATATTGGTCACCAATAACAATATCCTGTGGCGTTACGCCTAACGCGCTGGATTTTGGCTTCATCTTTGGTAGCTCGCAGCTGACGGAGTAGGTCACGTCCGCTGAATATGTAACACGGTTGTCAGGGCCGGGCACGATTGGCTTCCCGCCTTGGAAAGCGCAAACTCGTTTATCCAGACGGGCCGCTAACGGAGAGCGCCAGATCAGCTCAAGCTTGCCGTCGGGTAGAACTTTAAAGCGTCTTTTAGCATAGATTTCGTTCTGGCCATCTTTGAGGTAGTACTCTCGCTCGAGAATGACATCGTTTCCTTGCGACCATCTGGATTCACCGATTATGTCGGCGTTCGTGACGATTCTGGGATCTAATGGTTCTTCAGAGGTAGGAGGCGTATTATTCGCAGCCGCCGGGGCGTAACCGAGTGAAAGAAAAAGAGTGAACGCTAAAAGTGCTCTAAGCATGATGAATCGCCTTCCGGTGGAGTTGGTTTTTATTGCTGAGAAAATAATTAGCACACACGGGGCAACAAGGGGATCTGGTCTCCCATTTCCCACACAGGCCAGCCGAAATATCTCCAAGTAATAATCAGTATTGACCGATATTACTTATCCTAGCTAGACCGTACTATCACTGGAAGGGTGCGCGCCCCCGATTGTTTGTATTGAAGCGCCACTGTCTCACTAAAGGGGAGTGGACACAGTGTTCCGCCACTTCCCGTTGGGTCCAGTTACTGGCGCGAACGCGGTCGACTTTCAGCACCACATGATAATGGTTCGACATCACCGCATAGGCACACAGGTCAATAGCGAAAATATCAACCAGGGACGCCAGGCGATCCACGACCCACTGTCGGCGATGTTCATAGTCTTGGCCAGAATAATGGTCCTTGCCACACAGAAACGCCCGCCTGACGCAGCGACAAATGCAGTGATAGTACGGGGTATCACCTAATGAGACTTGCTGGTAACGCGCTCGAGTCATGGTCGCCTCCTTGCTTATCCATGACCCTAAAATACTGCCTTTACGAACAGAGAAATATCAGTGAAGGCCGATTCCCGCCGTAGGCAATTCGCCAAGTGATGGGTGTCCTTTATTTGTCGGAAATGGGAGACCCCATGGTTGCATGGTTGTGAGCTCATGATTCTCCTTTATTATTTACATTTAACTTTTCAAGCAACTCTTCTTCTTCAGTTTCCGCTATTTTATCAATATGGTGTACAGCTATCTTCACTCCACCTATTGACTCCACCCCTTTCAGTAACAAGCTAAAATTTGCCACTGCATCACCTAAGTCATCATATTGAAATAGATCGCTATCTTCCCAAAACTCCTCTGGGAAGAATCCTTTGGGCATTGGAGCATCTATCTCACCGTTTATAGCTCTGTCAATCAGTGCACGACTCCGGGCCAACACATTCTTAGCCGATTGATGCTTGACTTGATATTTTTCAAGCAGGCTCAAAAACTCTTTAGCTACAACGGTTAATTCTGTTTTATTTATCGAATCACTAAACATAACTTTTCTACCGGCTGCGATTTAGTGTCGCTACAAGCTCTTTCATTTCCAGAGAATTCGAATTTGGAATCACTGTCTGCCCAAATCCGCCAGTACGCAATCCTTGGCCAGAACTCATCGAAGGTGCGATCTCGCTAGTGTACACCATCAGGGTCAGGTCTATATTTTATACCCTGCCCATATTCCTACCCAGACTTGGCCTCTCGGACAATCTTGGCCACTGTTGTAAAGTGAAGGTCAAAATAACTGCCAATATCTTGGTAGCTGTAGCCTCCACTCGCATACGCGGTAATAATCGCAGCGTTTCGGGTTGGGTTACTCCGAACAATGTCTTCCAGCGATGGTGGCGGGAGCCTGCGCTGTGCACGCGGTACGTTGACGTCTTCTGTTCCCTCAGCATGTAAAAGACTTTTCGCTACAAAATCCTCATCACCCAGAAAAACCTGCGCTTTCAGGTTGTTCCAGATCGATTCTCCTCCTATCCCCTGAAACACAAATTCGCGGTATCGCTTTCTCGCCACAGCGCGCTTCTTGCCAAAGGCAGCCAGCAAGCCATCCGTTTCCAGCCAGGGAGGGCTTGACTGTTTGCCAACCATGGCCAAATAACTGCTCCAGGGCCACTCTCCCGGCTCTTTCACCATGCCTGCCCGCACCGGATTCAAAACAACGTAGCGGGCCAGCTCCAGCAGGTAACTGTCACCATCAACAAGAACTGACTTATAACGCCCCTGAAACAAATGCCCAACCCGACGATGGCGACGATTACTATATTGTGTATAAACCCCGTTAAGCTGCCGCATGCCCTTAGACAAATTTCCATCCGGCGTCTCGATTAAAAGATGGTAATGGTTATCCATTAAACACCAGGCATGGCAGACCCAGTTAAAATCTTCCGAAACCTGCCCTAGCACCGATAGAAAACGTTCTCTATCAACATCATCCTCATAAATCGCCTCCCGACGATCTCCCCGCGAGGTGACATGATAAAGGGCACCTGAAAATTCAATTCGAATTGGACGTGACATACTCAAACACTACGTCAGAAGAAGTATAAAATATAGACCTGACCCCAAGACTGGACTGGAGCTTGCTTATCCATGACCCTAAAATACTGCCTTTACGAACAGAGAAATATCAGTGAAGGCCGATTCCCGCCGTAGGCAATTCGCCAAGTGATGGGTGTCCTTTATTACTTGTGTAGGAACTACAAATCAGACAATGCCTTTTCCCTTACTTTACGTTCTTCATTAATAAGCTGCTTAATTTTCTCCTGATAAATGGTCGTTCCTTCTGGTATTCCACTTTCCAAGATGATTTTCTTGGCCGCTGAATGCCGCAAAACCTCATCTTGCTCATCAAGTACAATCTTTTCAAAAACAGCTTTAGCCTCTTCAAACCACTCGTTACCATATTCAATGGAACACAACAGTTGAATACAGTGCCACCTTTCTTGCTCGGAACATAAACCAAGATGATCAAACATATTATCCAGATATTTTCTCTGTCTAGTTATTTTGTAGGCCTCAAGAGAAGCTTGATTAATAGACTTCCGACCGAGAGAACCTGATTTTCTCAATACCTTTTCAATAATGCTTACCGCATCATTGATATTAATAAAACTTGTTGCATTAATGGCTATGGCATCTCCATCGAGCGCTCTTTCTTCTATAATCCGAAGAACCTTAGTTAGTTCCGATTGCGTCAAACCATCAAAATGCGATGAGTTGAACCCATCCCCGTATTCTCGTCCCTGAGAAGCTGCTTGGTTCATAAACATGTTAAAAGCTTCCGTCATTTGGCTCGCCTCTAAAACTCGCTGCCAAGTAATAGATTTAATGGATATCTATCACTAGGCGCTAACTGGTAATCAATTTTCCCAACCCGTCCTGCATCGATGTAAAAATCAATCACTGGCTTCTCGAAATTCTGCCAGACATAACCTCCTTTCCAGTCAAATCCTTTTCCCGATAATGCCCTATCAGGTGTTTGAATGATTGAAACATCTCCAGAGGTTCCTCTCGCATATTTTGTAGATATACCAGTCCAAAACTCCTCACCGCCCTTACTCCAAGGAAGTGCTTTATTCAATAGTGACCAGTCATCTACAAGACGCCCTCCAGCTGTCGTCTCTAATACAACTTTTCCACTAGAATTGGCATATTCAATCGCAGCAGCTTTGTTTCCACACCATCAGGGTCAGGTCTATATTTTATACCCTGCCCATATCCCACCCAGACCTGGCCTCTCGGACAATCTTGGCCACTGTTGTAAAGTGAAGGTCAAAATAACTGCCAATATCTTGGTAGCTGTAGCCTCCACTCGCATACGCGGTAATAATCGCAGCGTTTCGGGTTGGGTTACTCCGAACAATGTCTTCCAGCGATGGTGGCGGGAGCCTGCGCTGTGCACGCGGTACGTTGACGTCTTCTGTTCCCTCAGCATGTAAAAGACTTTTCGCTACAAAATCCTCATCACCCAGAAAAACCTGCGCTTTCAGGTTGTTCCAGATCGATTCTCCTCCTATCCCCTGAAACACAAATTCGCGGTATCGCTTTCTCGCCACAGCGCGCTTCTTGCCAAAGGCAGCCAGCAAGCCATCCGTTTCCAGCCAGGGAGGGCTTGACTGTTTGCCAACCATGGCCAAATAACTGCTCCAGGGCCACTCTCCCGGCCCTTTCACCATGCCGGCCCGCACCGGGTTCAATACAACATAGCGGGCCAGCTCCAGGAGATAACTGTCACCATCAATAAGAATCGCCTTATATCGCCCCTGAAAAAGATGCCCAACCCGACGATGGCGACGATTACTATATTGTGTATAAACCCCGTTAAGCTGCCGCATGCCCTTCGACAAATTGCCATCCGGCGTCTCGATTAAAAGATGGTAATGATTATCCATTAAACACCAAGCATGGCAGACCCAGTTAAAATCTTCCGAAACCTGCCCTAGCACCGATAGAAAACGTTCTCTATCAACATCATCCTCATAAATCACCTCCCGACGATCTGAATCGCCACCAGTTCTCTAGACACTTCCTAGCCGTTCTTGGTGACGCTTTTCATACTCTACCGGTGACAGCTTTTCATTAGAACCATGGCGTCGCCGGCTGTTATAGAACATCTCGATATAATCA
>NZ_JBEDTY010000013.1:0-5734 GCF_040119285.1 Alcanivorax sp. | reverse complement strand
CAGTGGCTGTGGCAATACAATAACGAACGGCCGAATTCAGCTATCGGCGGAGTACCCCCAGTCCAACGGCTAAAAGCGGGCTAACCCTCTACTCATACGGACGATTAAAAATGGGGGGATTACACTGCCAACGCCCGTGTAGTCTATGACCTGTTCCAGGTGATCCCCGAATTTGGCAGGCAAGTAATAGATCGCCTAAGGGTGGGCCAGCCAATGAGCTACGTGATAACAAGAACGCGCGAAAGCGAGGGCAGTAATCCCGCTGTTGCTGTTTCGCAACCCGGAGAATGTGACGGGATCAGCCAGTCAGCTTGAGGCTGAATCAGCCGCTATTGGCGGTCATCTCTGAGGGAAGGAAGAATGGAAAAAGTGTGAGATCAATGAGCGGCTTATTGGCAAGCTTTCCGCAGAAAAGCAGTGCAAGCAGGAATGAACCGTTGGATTCTCATCAAGATAAAGGGACGAAGCTATCCGGGATAGCGACTACTTCTTTATGAAGCTCAAAGTCGCTTTTCCCGGAATGCCACGGTGAATTTCTTATGCCGCCACCCTGGGCGCAGATGACGGCTTAACATAATCAGGCAGCTGGATTGCTATATTGATCATGCAGTGCTCCGCCTACGGCAAATAGCTTATCCCGCCAATCACTCTCCAATTGTTTGGTGTCGTGTTGATTCGGGTGGAAATTGGGTTCTACGAATTCGGGCAGTCTTGATAGTATTCGTGACACAAATCCATTGCGGCCCAAGAGTACGTTAAGCCCCTTGATATTATCTTTCAGATTGCCAAGCTGGCCATCTTTTGCCAGCATCCAGCTCCAGGTTATTCCTAGCATGGGAAGCAATACTACAGCGGAGGCCAGTACTGCGGCGGCTCTTTCGATACGGCTATTCCCGATCAGCTCGTAAACGTCATAAGCAACAGACTTGTGCTCCAGTTCTTCAAGTGCATGCCACTGCCATATCTTGATCATTTCAGGGTCGGCTTGTTGCACGAATTGCTCATCGTTAAGGAGCTGTTCGGCTAACAGAGCAGTGAAATGTTCCATAAAGGTTGTGGCTGCAAGTCGTGTGCTTGGGGGCAGTTTTTCAAGTATAGCGAGGCCAAGTTTAACAAAACGATCCGGGGCCTGCATGTCAAAGCCATACTCAGAAAGAATGTTATTGAGTCGGTCATGTTCACGACCGTGGATGGCCTCTTGGCCCATAAAGCCTGAAATTTCTGCACGCAAAGCTTCGTCTTTTACTTCATTTCGGAAGTGTCTTACCGATTCCATGAAGTATCGTTCACCCGGCGGGAAAAAACCCGAAAGCATGGCGAAAAATGTTGTGGCGGTTGCGTTTCCAGCATAGAAGTATTTCGGCATAGTTTTTGGGAAACTAAAATTAATATGCCTAGGCGGGATGCCAACCAAGGCGCCGCTGAGTTTTTTGATGCTTTTTACGGGGTTGGACGAGCGCATATCGCCTCCAGTATAAAATGTTATGGTTGATTGAATAATATCAGGCAATACTTTTATTTTTTTCTTTATTCTTGGTGCTTTGCTGTTTTTTAAACATGACACCGAGCAACCGTTGGTAGCCCGTTGGCATCAGTCTTTGAGTTGTGTCGAGCATGACGGCATCGCCGCCCACCAATACCCTTCTGTGGTTCTTGCGAACACCCTTCAAGATGGTTTTTGCGGCAGCCTCCGGGGTCGTCATAGCAATCTTGTCGAACATTTTGGCGATATCCTCTTTATCACCAATGCCCATGTCGCCCATGTCACCCATGCGGCTATTACGGGCGATATTAGTTTTTACCCCTCCTGGATGAACCGAAGTGGCGCTGACACGGCCGCCCTCTATATCAAGCTCTTCGCGCAACGATTCTGTAAAGCCGCGAACAGCAAACTTGGCTGCATTGTAGGCAGATTGGGTGGGTACGCCGATAATGCCGAACACGCTTGAAATATTGATGATGTGCCCTTCATCTGCACGCTTCAGATGTGGCAGGAATGCTTTGGTGCCGTATACCACGCCCCAAAAATTGATGTTCATAAGCCATTCAAAGTTCTCGTAGCTCATGTTTTCTACGGTTTCACCAAGACCAACACCCGCATTATTCATGATGATGTTGACCTTGCCGTGTTCAGTAACGGTGTCATCCGCGTATTTATAGACCGCTTCGCGATCACTGACATCAACTACATGGCTGCTGACCTTCACAGGATAATCAGCAAGGAGCTTAATTGTATTATCGAGGCTTTCCTGGCTTATATCTGAGATAGCCAAATGGCACCCCTTTTTTGCCAGTGCAATGGCTGTGGCCTGGCCAATACCGGACCCAGCGCCTGTAATGGCGGCAACTTTTCCAGAAAATGACTTCATCGTTGTGCCTCTTTGGTTAGCGCGCTGCTTAATAGTTGTTGAACCAGTTTGCGCTTGGGTTTATGAAGGTTTTTACCTTCGAAATGCAGGTAGCCATCATCAAGTTTCCCATAACGAAGGGCGGGAAGGTCGCGCAGGTAGTCGTTCAATGTTTGCCAAGGCTGTTTGGTTCCTTGGCGTGGTAGGCGATCATCCGCACGCTGAATGTATCCTGACCGAAGGTTGAGGAAGTTGACGTCTGTTCCACAGTCTTCTTTATCAACGGGCGTTACCTTGTCAGCGCCGGTCTTCTGCATATGCTTGAGTAGTCGACAAACAAATTCGGAGGCGATATCGGCTTTTAGGGTCCAGGAGGCATTGGTATAACCAAAGACGAATGCCATATTGGGGATGTCTTCAAGCATCAATCCTTTGTACATCATGGTGTCTGAAATACTGGGCTTCTTGCCGTCCACCCGGATGCTTGCGCCGCCGAACATTTGCAAATCCAGACCGGTGGCTGTGACGATGATATCTGCGGGAAGAAGTTCTCCGGATTTAAGCTTTATGCCTGTTTTAGTCACGTTAGCTATATGATCTGTTACCACCGAGGCTTTGCCTTCACGAAGAACCCGGAAGAGATCTCCCTTTGGCACCGCGCACAACCGCTCTTCCCAAGGATTGTAGTGCGGTTGGAAATGCTTCATGTCGAAATCTGGGCCAAGCTGCTTACGGGCAGCGGCTAACAGTAATCTGCGGATAGCCTTGGGCTTTCGAATTGACAGTTGGAATACGCTTCTCTGAAGTAAAACGTTGCGCGCGCGAGCCATACGGTAAACCACCATTTCTGGTAATACACGACGCAGGTTTTTAGAGATTAGATCTTGCTCCGGAACGGATGCAACATAGCTGGGTGAACGCTGTAGCATGGTCACATGAGAGGCATTGTCTGCCATTGCCGGTACCAGCGTTACAGCTGTGGCTCCGCTACCGATTACGACCACCCGTTTACCACTGTAATCGTAATTTTCAGGCCAGTGTTGAGGGTGAATGACGTCGCCCCCAAAGCGCGTTATGCCGGGTATTTTGGGTGTGTGGCCAGCATCATAGTTGTAATAGCCCGTGCAATTGAGCACAAAGCCGGCGGTGAAGGTTTCCTCTTCACCGGTTTCCTCGTTCAGGGCGGTGACGGTCCAGCGATTGCTCTCGCTGCTCCATTCTTCGGAAAGAACTTTGAGGCCGAAGCGAATTTTGTCAACGACTTGATGCTGTTCGGCCGTTTCTTCGATGTACTTGCGGATGGAGGGACCGTCGGCAAGCATTTTTGTGTCTGTCCAAGGCCGAAAGTTGTAGCCGAGAGTAAACATGTCTGAGTCTGAACGAATGCCGGGGTAGCGAAATAGGTCCCAAGTGCCGCCTACACGCTTACGACGCTCGACAATTTCGTAGCGTAGATCAGGGCAGTCGCGGTTAAGATGGCAAGCTGCTCCCACGCCGGACAGGCCAGCACCTATTATTAGAACGTCTAGATGTCTGTGTTTCATGTTTTAACTCTCCGCTCAGTGGAGCGTATCTGTTGAAAGGGCGGATCAATCGATTGAAGGAAATCCATCACAGCCCCCGTAAAAATGCTATTGCGGTCACCGGCTACCATATGACCCGCTTGCTCAATCACCCGGTACTGGGCTTGGGGTACCAGGGCCAAAAGCTCTTGAGCACCTGTTTCGCTGAGTACATCACTGTGGTAACCACGAATCAGTAATATCGGCATGCTGAGGTGCCTCGCCGCACGATTGAGTCGGGCCCCGCCGAACATGCTTTCATCTGTTTCAGGAATCTCGGCATGATCAAGAAACGCTGGATCCCAGTGCCAGTGGAGACGACCGTTCACATCCTCACGCAGGTTTTTGCGGAGACCCTGTGAATTCGCGGGTGCTTTGCGCCCCGGGTTATAGGCAGCGACCGCGTCCCGCACCTGCTCCAGAGAGTCAAATCCGTCACGGTGGCGGCGCATGAATTCAATAATCCGGCGAACGCCGTTGCGTTCCAGCTTGGGAGCCACATCTACCAGTACAAGGCCACGGCAGTTCAGAGAAGCCTCTTCTCCAAGCGCGAGCATGGCAGTGAGCCCGCCCATTGATGCACCGACGATATACGGCGACGAGGGGAGCGACTGAATGATAGCGCGGAGGTCGGACACCAAGGCAGTGGCGCTGTAATCACCTTTTGGACACCACTGGCTTTGCCCATGACCTCGAGCGTCTATGATAGTGGCGCAGTACCCGGCCTTTGCCAGGACGGTTGCCGTGTGCGTCCATGCATGACGAGTCTGTCCGCCGCCATGTAGCAGTAGCACCTGCGGCGACTTTGGATCACCGAACCGGGTCGCACTAAGAGCCAAACCTCCGTTTCCTTGGAACTGTATGTCCCTGCCAGTCTCCGGGGTGGCACTTGAAGCACTCTGGTTACGCGTTGTGGGATTATCTTGATAATGCATTATTAAAGGCACTTGATTGTTTGGTCAAACAACCAAATGGTAACGTTTCATTCACAAAAAGGGAAGTGCTGCTTGAGTAAATTGTCGCAGGGGTGCAAATGTGGCTTAAAAAGCCCTTCATGAATTCTACAGTGACAAAAAGGTTCACCACGGATTAGATCGAGATAGGTAGGGGCGAACAATGCACCGAGTTACGCTGTTTTGTGCGGCCAAGCAACACAACCAAAACATTGCGGTCATGCCCGAGGCTACGTTTGCGTAGAATGGCCGGAAGGATTTCATTCCCTGTCATGACTCCCGCCTTTCTGCCTCTGAGTACCCGATTCCCCCGTTACACACCTATGTAGCGGTTGCTACCAAGCGTGTCCCTTGATTCATGATCTCGGTTGCGTCGTATTCGAGATCGGCATTCATTTGAGTGCTGAATCTGGCTTGAGGTGTGTGGCTAGCAGCTTTGGGCGGGTTGTCCGTCTAGCGTTGGCTCACAGAGCAATTACGCTAGCAAGCAGAAGGGCTGTGCCGATGTTGCCGCTCAAGTTGATTGCCTCTCTGCCAGGATTGCAGACCACAAGTTCATCGACAAGACCTGACGGGGCGCGATCTGGTGCCCCGGATCTTGGCTAGGCCCGCTATGTGATGATGGATAAATCTGCCTTGTTCAAGGAGATCGTTATACCAACATGGCAGTGAATGCCAAGAGTGGTAGGTGCTCTGGGTAAACGAAGTGAATCGCCACCAGTTTGCTAGACACCTTTCAGCCAACCAAAATGGCAACTAGAGAGGTATCTATGAGCAGCAAGCGCTATCCCGAAGAATTCAAGATTGAGGCGGTTCGTCAGGTGACGGATCGTGGTCACAGTGTGGCCCAGGTGGCTGACCGACTCGGTGT